>JAZKGO010000062.1:29528-57539 GCA_040385875.1 Bacteroidota bacterium | reverse complement strand
ATAATGGAATAGAACCTACGGGTCTAGGGGAGCCGGCCTTACCTCCAACTGGTGGTGCTGTAGCCAATGCATATGCCAAGCTTACTGGTAAGAGATTCTACAAACAACCATTTATTTTTGAAGACAAGAAAATCAATTCAATTTCTTAATCGTACTGAATAGATTATGAATGCCATTTTGAAAAACTCAAAATGGCATTTTTTTTGTTATATTTATTGAAATAAACAGTAAGATACCAATATTAAATAGTACTAATGTGATAATAAGGGTTTTTGGATTATTTATAATAAAATTGTACTATTTTAATATTCTATTTCTGCATTATTTTCAAAAAGTCGTTAAAATGACAAACTGATTAAAATAATTTAATAAAATATTTTTTAACTGGGTAAAATTTAGTTTATTTTGTTAATATATTGAAATTCAGTAAAATAACTTGATTGAAATTTTGTTTTTGGCATGAATAGTTAAAAATGAAATTATTTTTTTGTAAATAATTTAGTCAAAATCCTTAAAAAAAACATATTATATTGTATTTTGCATACATATTTAAATCACTTCATAAATATGAACTATCAAATAAAAGGCAAAGACGGATATAAATTTATTGATGAAGGTCAGGGTGAGGTCTTGTTTTTACTTCATGGGTTAATGGGAGCCCTTAGTAATTGGGAAGGTGTAATCAATGGTTTTAAAGATAAGTATCGTATCATTATTCCGATGATGCCAATTTATGATATGCCAATTCGTGAGGCGGGTTTGGAAGGGCTTACCACTTTTATTGAAGGTTTTGTAAAGTGGCATGGTTTAAAAGAGTTTAACTTAATTGGTAATTCGCTCGGAGGCCATATCGCTATTTTGTACACACTCAAAAACCCTGAAAAAGTAAAGCGGCTTATTCTTACAGGTAGCTCAGGTTTATTTGAAAATACAATGGGAGGTTCTTACCCGAAGAGAGGAAGTTACGACTATATAAAAGAGCGGGTTGAATATACTTTTTATGATCCTAAAACAGCCACTAAAGAGCTAGTGGATGAAGTATTTGACTTGACAAACAGTATACCCAAATGTATGCGAATTGTAGCAATAGCCAAATCTGCGCAAAGGAATAATGTAGCCAACCTATTATCCTCCATTAATACTCCTACTTGTTTGATTTGGGGTTTGAATGATACTATTACACCTCCATCCGTTGGTCATGAATTTAATAGATTAATTGCCGATTCTGAGTTGTTTTTTATTGATAAGTGCTGCCATGCACCCATGATGGAAAGGCCTGAAAAGTTCAACGAAATCTTGGGGGTCTTTTTGGAAAAAACCTCATTAGTAACTGTATCGTAATAATACGTTTTTCATACTAGAAACAACAGTACAATTTTAGAACCCTATTTCAGTGCGTTTAAAATGATTTTTTGACAAAGATTTGATAGATTGTAAATCTAATTTATATGGTGGTAGCAGAGCTAATTAATTACACAATTCCTACTTTAAAGCCAACTGATACAGTTGAAAAGGCCATAGAAATGATGGAACTTGCCAATGTTAAACAGCTGATATTGACAGAGGATAACATTTATCGTGGTATGATTAGTCTGGAACTTTTAGAATACCAAGATGATGAGCAGACATTATTGATGGACTTAATTCCTGAATACGAAAACATTTTTGTTAAACTTAACCAACATCCATTTGAGTTAATTGGTATTTTCCAGCAAAGTGATACTGAGATAATTGCGGTGGTGGATAATGATTTTGCCTTTAAAGGCAGCATTGCTAAAATTGATGTGTTAAATAGTTTGAGTAATCAATTGGCAGCCAATGAGTTAGGGGCTATTTTGGAGATAAAAATTAAGGATTTAGATTATTCTTTGGCTGAAATAGCCAGATTGGTTGAGTCGAATGGAACCAAGGTTCTATCAAGTTTACTCAATAAATCAGATTCAGAAGAAAGGGATAATATACTTACTCTTAAATTGAACAAACAAGATATCAGTCATACGATTGCTACTTTAGAGCGTTTTGGATATGAAATTTTGGCTACTTTTGCCAGTGAGCCAATCAAATCAGTTGAAAAGGAAAGGTATGATATGTTGATTAAGTATCTGGAAATATAATATTCGCAAAAGTTTTCAAAAAAAAGTTAAAAAAGCCTCAAACTAAATTGAGGCTTTTTACTTTTGTAGAAATAAAATAATTAATTAATGGAAATTGCCATCCATGGTCGGCTTTTTAATGAAACTGCAAAGCCCTTTATTCAATCAATGTTTGATGAATTAAAGAGTAGAGATGTGGAAGTGCAGATTTCTAAAACCTATGCTGAAGTACTAGCTAATGCTGAAGTAGAGACCCATTCCTATATCGAATTTGAGTCGGCCAATGATTATAAAGGAGCCGATTTCTTGTTGAGCTTGGGTGGAGACGGAACATTATTGGATTCGTTAACCTATATTGGAGCCAAGGAAACACCAATTTTGGGGATTAATACAGGCAGACTTGGTTTTTTGGCAACGGTTTCTCCCGAAAATCTTTTAATAGAATTGGCAATGCTTTTTCAAGGTAAATTTGAAATTGAAAAAAGGTCGCTGGTAAGTATTGAGTCAAATATTGATATTTTTAATGGGGTCAATTTCGGTCTGAATGAATTAGGAATTATGAAAACTGATACCTCATCCATGATTGTAATCAAGACCTACTTAAACGACGAATTTCTGAACTCCTATTGGGCTGATGGACTGATTGTAAGTACACCAACTGGCTCAACAGGATATAATTTGAGTGTCGGTGGACCTGTGGTAACGCCAACGGCAGGTATTTTTGTGATTTCACCAATGAGCCCGCACAATTTGAATGTACGACCATTAGTGGTTTCTGACAATTCAAAATTAAGATTTGAGGTGGAAAGTAGGAGCAAGAGCTTTTTGGTTTCGCTGGATTCACGCTCGAAAGTGGTGGATGACACGACTATAATTTCGCTTAAAAAAGAGAGTTTTCAGGCCTATTTGGTGAAAATTAGAGGTTCAGATTTTTTAGACACTTTAAGATCGAAATTAAATTGGGGACTTGATTACAGAAACTAACTTTGGCTTAGTTTTTGCGTTATTTTTGATTATTATCATTAAATCTCTGATTGGGATTTTTTGGCTTTTTTAAAATTCGTTGATTATAAAATTAAAATGATAACAAATTGTAGTTGAAATCGTTTTGATATTGAAATTAATGTAAATCGTTTAGGGATATTTTTATATGATGACCAGATTAAAATTTACTTTATTTATCTTATTAAGTTATTCAGTAGCCATTGAAGCTCAAAAAATTAAACTTCCAAGTTTTCTTGGAAAGAAGAGAGGAAGTACCCAATGGTATGGAGACCCTGTTTCGGAGCGAAAGCTTAAAAATAACTATAATATTTATTCTACAGTGGGTTTGGGAGGGGGTACCTCCAATTATTATGGGGACATGACTAGCTATAAATACCCCATTTCAACTATTTTAAAAGGAACTAGATGGAATTTATCAGCTAATTATACCAAACATTTCTCCTATAATTTTGCTGCAAGAATTGCCCTTTCGTATGCAAGAATAACTGGTGATGATGCTAATTATGAAGAAGCCGAAGGTCTTTATCTTGTCAAATATTCCAGAGGTCTACATTTCAGAAATGACTTAAAAGAAATATCTCTTGTGGGTATTTATGATTTTACCAGATATCGCAAAGGGGGCTATATGATGAGGCCAAAATACACTCCATTTGTACTTGGAGGACTGGCCATCGTGAATCACAATCCAAGAGCAAGAGCGGCTGCAGACCCAATTAGTGGTGCAATCAGCAATGATTGGGTGAAGCTGCGTGAATTTGATACTGAAGGTCAAGGCGATTTGGGTAAAAAGCAATATAGTACCATAAGTTTTGCAATTCCTTTAGGAGCTGGCTTAAGATACAAATTAGCCGACCAATTAGATTTTACAATTGAAGGAGGCATCAGATATACTATTTCAGAAGGAGGTAAGTATCTAGACGATGTGTCGAGGAATTATATTCCTAGCTCAGGCACTAACCCGAACCCTTCTCCGAGCGAAATGTTTTCTTACAGAGCTAAAGAGTTGTATGCCGCAAGAACTGGCAAATTGAGAGATTTTTCAAAAATTACTCCGCCAATCACGGTTACTCCATCAGGCAATCCTACTGAAAGAGGAAATGGCCGTCAAGATTGGTATTTTTTCACCATTTTGCAGTTAAACTATTATATTCCTAGTCAAATAAAATGTATCACTAATCGCTAAAGCATGATAGTAAGTAAAAAGATTTGTTTAATTCTACTAGTAACATTTTTTAGTATTCAAGTTTATTCTCAAAAAATAGAATTCGGTTTAGGCGGTGGGGTGAGTCATTTTAAAGGAGACATTTCTCCCAATTTTAACCCCTTACAAATTGGTTTTGGTGGTAATGGGTTGTTTCGATATAATTTGAGTCGGTCTGTATCTTTGCGTGGGCAGGTTTTATTTACCACCTATAATTCCAGAGATGAAAACACAAATGATCCTTTTTTTACCTATAGGAATGCTTCAGCAACAGGAAATCTATTGGAAGGATCAGTTATTGGGGAGTATAATTTTTTAGAAAAATCAAAAATGACAAAGAAGAGAGACTGGACCCCCTATCTTTTTGGAGGACTTGGCTACTCAATTATACATAACAACTCTAACCCATTGGGCGAAACAGAGCGCTTGTCTACACCGGTATTACCCTACGGGGTAGGCGTGAAATTTCGCTTTAGAGGGCCTTTTAGTGTTTGTGCTGAATTTGGTACACGCTATACGATGTCCGATGAAATGGACTTGAATTATGGAAAATATTATGGAAAAATTAATTCGCCAACAAGCACCGTAATTGATAGTAAAATTCAGTATGGGGATTTGACAAGAAAAGACCAATATTATTTCACCAGCATCACTTTCACTTATACCATATTTAATGTAATATGCCCTGATTGATTTTTACCGAATCAATGTGACCGCATGAGTTAAATCCATCATTTTACCTTCTCGTAATTCATATTTTACTTTAAAAGGATAAACGTCTGAGGGTAGAGGTTGCCCTAAATAAGTGCCGTCCCAACCAAAACTAGCATCAGAAGGGGGGAAGTTCTCCTTTTGGTACATCAACTCACCCCAACGGTTATAGATAGCAATGGATTTTATTTGTCTGATACATTGCCCACCAAAAAGATAAAATTTTCCATTTTCGCCATCATTATTAGGCGTAAAGACATCAGGCGCATGTATTTGGCAAGGTTCTACCTTAATATACAAGGTATCGGCATCAAAACAGGTACGATTTGGATTGGTAACATTAATGGTATAATACCCCGAAGTGATGGGTTTTACCCATGTGATAGGGCAGTTTGCACAAAAGGTATTTAGAGAGGGACGCCATAAAAAACTGTTATTATCAGCAGGGTTTAGGTTTGTAGCGAGTTCCAAGCTATCACCTATGGTGATTGTTTTGTAGTCAAAATTTGCTTCAACATCCAATTTTTTATCCACTAAAATATTGGTGACTACAATGCTGTCACATTGTGATTTCCGATTGATGATAGTAGTGTAATTTCCAGTTTTCACATAAGTTGAGTCTCCAACTTTTACAGATTCACCTTCACAAATTTTAGTGCTAAAACTATGCCGGCCTTTCTTGGTTACTATTAAATTGAGCGTTATAGTACTGTCGCATACATTGAACCGATTTATATTTTTTATAAAGGTTCCTGTGGATTCAAACCGCTGATTATCAATAATAATAGCATCATTTTCACAAATATTATAATTCAATGTGGTATCAGTTTTTGCATAATTAATGGTATGGTCAAGGCCAAGCTCACAGGTGTTTTCTAAACTGTATAATGGCAACATTTTCACTCGATTGTTAGCTCCCGCAATCGCATTCACCTTTGCTATTTGTGAGCTTTGCCCATTCTCCCAATTATAGTTTCCAAAACCATCAGGCGCTTTTAATAAAATATTCCCATCTTGATCCGGGCATTTTGATAATTGTTTGATTTCGGCCTTCACACATTCTGCATCAAAATAGGCATATCCAAAATGCCTCTGATTGGTACAACCATGTGCAGTAACAATAATTGTTAGTTTTCTTCCAACATAAGGTTTTAGGTCAATAGCTCCCGTAGTCCAATTAAGGTATTGTGTGTCGCCTTGTATTTGAAAACCTTTTAGGGCACCGGCACCAGTTGAGTTTAGTTGTACATTAAATTCAGAGCAAGCTACAGACTTTCCATTTTCATCTAAAACTTGTATGTTAAACCCTGGTTTTTGGTAGGTTGCATGGTTGGCAAAATCTTGAAGCAAAACAGCAAATTTATAAAGAAAAATGGTGCGGACAGCGTCAGGAATAAAGGTAGTTTGAATTCGATCAAAGCGACCGCCATGATCTACATTCCCCAATCTCACTGAATATCTACTTCCAGATGAAACGGTTGGTATATTTTGGCTATAAATTTTAGGATCGTTACCATCGGAATTATTGAATAATTGAACACCATTTTCAAAAATACCCTCCGTCTCATTTTCATAGAGAACTTTTGCATTGGCAAGTCTTAAAGTACCTGTGGTGAGTTTCCAACCATTCATATTGCCGTTTTCAAAGCCAATGTTGGAGCAATCAGTTACCTGGCAGATTGCTTCAGCTACTAGCCAAAAGTATATTAATACGAATAATGATACTTTTTTAAATTGCATAAGAAGTAAAAAATGCACTCTGAAATAACAAAAAGTGTAAATTATTTTATTCTATAATATCATACTGCACTTATATCATTACGTACTTTTGATAAAATAGTTTAGTGGGGTGGATAAAATTAATATTTTTTCTCAGATATCAATTATTATTTTACAGTTAAATACTTGCAGAAAATCAAAACCTTAAATAATCGAATTACTTTTTTTGCAAAAAGATAAATATATTACTCTTTCCATGGCCAGCATCTAAAATGTTGAATATCAAAAGGAACTAGTTTTTCTAAAAAATTCTCTAAAAAAAAGTATAAACGATTCGATAAGAGCAACATTTGAAATCAAAAATTTATAAGGTAAATATTTGTGAATCAGTCTAATTTATTTTACGTATTGATTAAATTTGTTTCAAAAAAATAAAAACAAATTTTGCTTAAAGGTAAAGACCCATTTGCAGCTTTAAAATATCGTGAATTTTTAAGTTTAATTACTGGTAACTTAATAAATACCGCTGCACTACTAATTCAGGAGGTTTTGTTGGGTTATGAATTGTATAAAATAACACGTAACCCTCTCACTTTAGGATTAATAGGTCTTGCTGAGGCAATTCCATATATTTCGCTGGCTTTGTTTGGCGGCCATTTTGCAGATAAATTAGACAAAAAGAAGATGATGAAATGGAGCCTCTCCGTTATTATCGTCTCATCGATCTGTCTAGCCATTATTTTTAAAAATGCACACTCAATTTCTGAAAATACTTTATTAGCCGGTACTTTTATATTTATTTCAATAATCGGCTTTGCCAAAGGCTTTTATCATCCGGCTGCTTCTTCACTAAAAGCATTTTTAACTCCCCGAGAAGTCTACTCAAATGCAGCTAGCTGGGGTAGCACCTTTTGGCAAATAGGGGCTGTTTTAGGCCCTGGTATAGCTGGATTTCTGTATGCCAACTACGGCTTAGTGACCACATTAATCATAGTTGTTGTTTTGTTAGCTATTAATTTTGTGATAATATCCAATATTTCTAAAACAGAAATAAAAACACTTTCACAAACAAATCAGAATATATGGCAAAGTATTAGGGAAGGTTTTGTGTTTGTATACAATACCAAAATTTTGCTTTACTCTATTTCTCTTGATTTAGTAGCTGTTTTATTTGGTGGTGTAGTGGCTATTTTGCCAATTTTTGCTGAAGATATATTGAAAGTGGGACCGCAAGGCTTGGGGATTCTACGAGCTGCACCTTCAATAGGTGCTATTTTAACGATTTTTGCCACCACGGTTATTTCACCGACTGATCGAGCTTGGCGTAATATGATTATTGCTGTTTCTGGCTTTGGTATTGCAACCATCATATTTGCACTATCCACCAACTTCATTCTTTCGGTTGTCATGCTTTTCTTAACGGGAGCTTTTGATAGCATTAGTGTAGTAATAAGACAAACAATTTTACAAGTGATTCCTCCTGAGCATATGCGTGGGAGGGTAGTTTCTGTAAACAGTATTTTTGTGACTTCATCCAATGAAATTGGTGCTTTTGAATCGGGTTTGGCGGCAAGCTTGTTTGGAACGGTCCCCTCAGTAGTGATAGGTGGTGGGATTACTATTATAATTATTTTTATTGTTTTCTTGCGATCAAAAGAACTTATAAATCTTAAACTTTAACAATCAAACTAAAATTATGCAAGGCAAATTTTCAAAATTGATTCTCTTTTCTATTTTATTAACTGCGCCATTTATGGCTATTAGTCAAAATGGAAACGGTAAGCAATCCAAAATTCAAGTAACAGATTTAACCAAAATTAAACAAATCTCAAATGTGATTGCCTCCCCCGATGGGAAAATGGCCATTTATGCTTTAAAAACAATCGAAGTAAATGGTGAAAACAAATTAGAGTATGATTATAAATCTCATTTATGGCTGACAGATTATGAAACCAGTCAACAGCTAACTTTTGGTCAAGAAAGTGAATCAAATTTTAGCTGGTCACCTGACAGTAAAAAAATTGCCTTTACAAGAGCGGTAAAAGGCAAAAGTCAAATATTTGTTTTGCCTTTAAATGGGGGAGAGGCCATGCAATTGACTGATTATAAGTATAGTTGTGGAGGCGTGCAATGGTCGCCAGATGGCAATAAAATTCTGTTCACAGCAAATATTAAACTTGGCGAACTGGTAGCCGACACTTTGCTAAACCCTCAAAAGACATTACCAATTTGGTCAATGGAAAAACCAGGCTTTAAGCAAAATAGCCAACTTGTAATAGATAAAAATGTAAAACAAAATCCAGATGGAAATTTGGAAGAAATAAGAGCCTATCTGACTAAAAATGAGCAAGATATAAAAGCCAAGGTAATAAACAGGCTTGATTTTCAAGGCGAAGCCACAACCGAACCAGAAATGAGTTTCACTCAATTATTAGCTGTTGACGCAAAGGATGGTTCTAAAATTCAACCTATCATTACTGGCTTTAATTCCGTTCAAAGCCCGATTTGGTCTATTTCTGGAAAGGGTATTTATTATTCTGGAGATTTAGACTTAACCAAACATCCTGACAGAGAGCAAGATAATGGTATTTATTATTATGACCTAGATAAGAAGAAAACCAATTTAATAATTGGCAAAGCAGGAATGCAGTATTTTTCTCCTGCACTTTCATCGGATGGGAATTTTTTGATGTTAAAATACAATTCAACTGAGGGGGTGAATTTTGGTAAATTAGCCATCATCAAATCGGATGGATCCTCCTTTCAGCCAATTGATTTTGATAGAAATGCTGCCAATATTAAATGGTCTGATGATACCAAAAATGTTTATTTTTCTGCTCAAGCAAATGGTGCACAGCCAGTTTTTAGATTGAATATTTCTACAAAAAAAGTAGATCAATTATCTGATAATGAATCAGGTATATTAGATTTTGACCTGCTGAAAAATAAAATTGTTTATCATAAAACATATATACAAAATCCATCGGAGCTTTACATTTCTGATTTTTCATTTAAAGGTGAAAAGCAAATTTCAGCACATAATGATTGGGTAAAAAGTAGAATAATAAGCAAGCCAGTTAAACAAACGTTTACAAATGAGGTGGGTCAAACAATTGAATATTGGATAGTAAAACCTTCCACTTTTGAAACTAGCAAAAAGTATCCACTATTATTAAATATGCACGGCGGGCCCACTGCCATGTGGGGGCCAGGCGAATTGAGTATGTGGCATGAGTTTCAGTATATGGCTGCTCAAGGCTATGGAATTGTTTATGCAAATCCAAGAGGATCAGGTGGTTATGGTTTGGCTTTTCAACAAGCCAACTTCCAAAATTGGGGTAATGGTCCTGCCTCTGATGTTTTAAAAGCCTGTAGTTTAGCCTCGGCTGAGGCATGGGTGGATACCAGCAGACTGGTAATCACTGGAGGCTCCTATGCAGGTTATTTGACTGCCTGGATTGTAGGCCACGACAATCGTTTCAAAGCTGCTTTCTCACAGCGGGGTGTGTATGATCTAACCACTTTTATGGGTGAAGGCAATGCCTGGCGACTCACTCCCAATTATTTTGGCTTGCCATGGATACCTAAAGATTTTGAATTATTAAAAAGTGAAAGCCCTTATACTTATGTGGATAAAATAAAAACACCACTTTTGATTAAACATGGCGAAAATGACCTCAGAACGGGGGTAATTCAAAGTGAAATGTTGTATAAATCTTTGAAATATTTAGGTAAAGAGGTTGAATACGTGCGAATGCCTGGTGGAACCCATGAGCTCTCCAGGACAGGCAATGTGCGCCAGCGTATCGATCGGATGTTAAGAATTTATGAGTTTTTTGAAAGATATATTGGTAAGGATAAAGCGAAATAATGAGAGCTTTTTTATTACTATTTTAGTATTAAATTTCTATTTCTCAATTGCCAACCACAAAATTGGACTAAAAGCGATGTAAATATTGGGACTTTTTCCTTCCCTTGGCCTCCGATTTGAATGGGGTGGGGTACTTGGGTACAAGGGGGTATTGGATATCAATTGCAATGGTCGTGATGAGGTATTTTTTTAGCTTCCGATTTATTTTGCAACTATCATTCTCAATGTTTTCTGATCTCCATTGCCAGCCAAAAGCGAATAAGCATAAATACCTTCAGGTAGGTCTACTGCTGAAAATGGCAATGAATAAGAACCAGCAGCATGTATTTCATCTTTCAAAACGGCAATTACTTTTCCTTTCAAATCAATTACAAATATTTTCAGGTGTTGCCTTATGCTCGTTGAGTAGTTAATATTGGTAAAATTACGGACTGGATTGGGATTATTTTGAGATAAAGAAATGGAGTTTTCTGAACTTATTGCCGACTCTGCGCCTTTGAAAATAGGAAGTTTATTGAAATCTTTTAGTAAAATATCTTTGGCCAGCTCTGAGCTATGTCCAAAATGGTCCCCAATTATCGAACTGTAAATCTGCCTAAAATCAAATTCAAATTTTGGATCGCCACTTGAATCCAAATCAGAAAGGTTTGGATTGGAACCGATTATACCACCCTTTACAGTTTTGCCAATTACAAATATGGGAGCAGCCGTACCATGGTCAGTTCCTGAAGTGCCATTTTCTTTTAGTCTTCTGCCAAATTCGGAGAAAGTCATCAAAGTTACTTTATCGGCTAATCCTAAAATTTCAATATCATTTTGAAAAACTGTGACCGCCTCAGAAACCTGTTTTAATAAATTAGAATGGGCTGTCAATTGATTGGCATGCGTGTCAAAGCCATTAATTGTGGTAAGATAAACGGGTGTTTTTAAGCCTCCAGAGATTAATTTAGCCACTATCCCCAACTGCCGTCCCAAATTTGTGTTAGGATAAGTTTGGGTATTTTTGCCCAAATCAGCTTTGGCTTTTATGGTTTCGGAATATTGAATTGAAGCATTGGCTATTTGTCTCAAAAATTTTAATTCTTCTCCTGCGACTGTATTGGGTGGCGGATCATTATCCACTTTTGAGCCTGATATAAGCTGATAAAAAAGATTCGGATCCTCAAAAACTGTACCCAGAGAGCCAAATTTACCTTGCAATAACATCGACTCTACGGAGCCAAGTTGTATAGCCATTGGTTCATTTGGTAAGCTGGACGGATAAGAAGGATTTTGACTTTCTAAAAATCTGGCCACCCAACCTTCAAACAATTGTTGTTTTGAGTCAGAACCAGAAAGCCAGATATCAGTTGATCTAAAATGAGATCTATCCGGCTGAGCATACCCCACATTTTGAATAATTGAAAGCTTATTTGCATCAAAAAGTGATTTAAAACCATACATTGAAGGATGCAAGCCTACTGTATTTTTGAGCCTTAATGCTTGGGCTTTTTTGATATTTACAGTGGTTCGAGCGTTATAATATTTCGCATCTTCGATCGGTACAATGGTGTTCAAGCCATCGTTGCCGCCCTGCATTTGTAATAAAACTAAAATTTTTCCATCAGTACCTTCAATATCAACATGAAAAGGATTGGCAGCCAAAGCTTTAACTTGTATTCCACCCATTGACAACATTGTGCCACTGGATAAAAGCCCTAATTGCTTGATGAAATCCTGTCTTTTCATATAAAAATATTTACGCCATATAACTTAAGAAATCAGAGATTTTTAATTCAGTTGAAATTCAGGTAGTCGCATCATGGCTTTGTATAATTTTTGCAAACGCAGTTCCGCCATGGGCACATTGGTATTATAGTTTTCTGCAATAGTACCTTCTAAAAGTGTTTCGAGCAAAAGTTTTTTCTTATATGCCGATAGCGGCAGCGGAAAGAAAAGACTTGTAACCTCGTCGATAAATTTTATCGCATTTTCTGAATTCAAAAATGTTTTGCTATAATCTAAAGCGCTCAATTTGAATGCTATTTTGGCTCCATTTAATCTCTTACCATTAATTAGGGAATCCGAAAAGCCATTTCTATATGCATAAGTAGTTGAGCTAACCCAATCACGTTGGCCAGGCCAGCCAGCCACATTTGGAGGTTCAAAAAGTTGTTGCTGAAGTGTTTTGCTGGTGTCATAGATATAGGCATAATCTGAATTGGCTACATCGTCATATTTAATAGCTGGGTTCGAAAATTCCAATATTTTCATACTGCCAATCATCAATTCAATGGGTGATTTTATTTTGGAGCCAATTAGCTCAGACGCATAAAACTCCTCAGATTTTAATAAAAATGAAAGCAATGGTTTCAGATTAAAATCATTGTCTCTGAGTACTTTAGCCATTTTTCCAATGAATATTTCGTTGGGTTGGTTGGTTACAAATTGATTGTAGATTTTTCGACAAATAAATGGTGCACAGGCTGGCTGTTCAAATAATATATCGATGGTCTGGTCATAGGTAAAATTGCCAGTTTTCCCTAAAATAGTTTTGTTTTCAATGGCAACTCTATTGGGGTCAAATCTAGCTTCCAGGCCATTCACTACCCAGCCTGCAAAAGATTTAGCAGCCTCTTTAATATCATTTTCGGTATAGTTGCCTGCGCCCAAAGTGAACAATTCCATCACTTCACGGGCATAATTTTCATTTGGAACCGCATTTTTACTTTTACTTCTATTGCCATTGAGATAGATTAACATTGCTGGGTCAATGGTGATTTCTTTAGTGAGTTGCCTCAAATTGCCAAATGCATACTTCCGAAATAATGCTTGCTGTGCATACATATTCTGCGGATATTGTACTTCAGTGCGTTGAGAGGTAAAATGATTGTGCAAAAACAAAACCATCTTCTCTCTCATATTAGTCTTTTCTTTAAGCATTAAATCAAACCACCAATAGTTGAATCCCCGATAACGTTGACCATCTATAGTTGCATTTTCGGGGATGGGGATTTCATTAATCCATGCATCAGGCGCAATAGGAATTGGATTTTCTTTTAAGATTTCATTATCAATAAAATCGCCTAAAGTGCTGAATGTAAGGGCATAATCAAGGTCTTTTCGTGTATATCCGAAGAGCGTTCTTGACAATAAATGCTTGGCAGTATCAATATTCCAAATAGGCATATACCTTTTTGATTTTTTCTTTTGACTGAAATTAATTGAATTTGTTTAAACAACATCAATAAATTAATATAATTTCTTGATGTTGAGCGAGTTGGAATTAAAAAGATAGGAGAAAATACTCCTCCTGAAACGATAGAGTTCGGCAAATGCAAAAAAAGAAATTTTAATCTTATGAATTGACGGGTTTTTTACTCCAAAAAGTGGCCAATACCGATCCTGTAATATTCATAATTGGGCCAAAAAGACCAGCAGCTAGCCCTACAGTTCCTATCTTTCCCATTTTAACAGCTATGCCAGAGGCTAATCCACCATTTTGCATACCTACTTCTATGGCGACAGTACGGCAATCTTCCTCTTTGAGCTTCATTAATCTGGCACCCCAATAACCTAAAAAGTAACCTCCTAAATTATGAATGAGGGTACATAATACTAACGTACCTCCCAACTCTAAAATGCTTTTTCTGCCAGTTGCGGTAATAATTGAAATAATAATCACAATACCTGCCATCGAAACTTTCGGCATTATTTTGTCCAGCATTTCTTTATGATTAGCGAACATTTTATTGACCAAAATACCCAAAGTAATCGGCAGGAACACCATTTTTGCTACATCAATCATCATTGTAAGGAGTTCAATTTCGATAAATTCACCGGCCAATAGTTTCATTAGAGTGGGTGTGATAAATGGAGCCATCAGCGTGGCGATTGAGGTAATCGTAATAGATAAAGCTACATTGGCTTTTGCTATATAAGCCATCACATTGGATGCTAAACCAGAAGGAGAGCAGCCAATTAAAATTACACCAGCTGCAATTTCACCACTAAATTCAAAAGCATTTGCCAAAAAATAGCCCATAAATGGCATGATTGTAAACTGGCAAACTAATCCGACAATGACCGCTTTGGGGGATTTCATAATAAAATTGAAATCACTTATGCTCATGGTTGTTCCCATTCCAAACATAATCACCTGAATGAGCGGAACAATTAAATTTTTGAGTTGGTAATCACCTATTTGTAAAAAAAGTGGGGGAAAAGCCAAAGCCAAACCTGCTGATAGAAATATGAGCAAAGTAAAGCTAAAGCGATTTAAAAATGATTTCATAAGATTAAATTAGAGGTAAGTTTGAGCTTATTTTTTTCTAAGGTAATTCGTAATTGAGTAAATTTTGTATGGCTTTGTCGGTTCTTTCAAATTCAAATTTTGCAATCACTTTGTCCATCATCCATTTGATTTCCTCAGTTTGTAAGTTGCCGATACTTCCTTCGTGAGTATGTTCTATTGAATCAGGTCGTATATATTTTCCCTCATTAATTTCATTACCCACTTGTTTATAGGCATCTCTAAAAGGTACTCCATTGATTACCAGCTCATTTACTTTTTCAACAGAAAATAATAAATCATATTTTTTGTCGGATAAAATATCCTTTTTGACCTTAATGTTTTGTGCCAAGAGATTGGCCATTTCTAAACAATTTTTAATCTCAATAATGGCAGGAAAAAGTACTTCTTTCAAAAGTTGCATTTCACGATGATAGCCAGAAGGTAAATTGCTCAATAGTAGGGCAATAGTATTAGGAAGTCCTTTTAAAATATTGCACTTTCCACGTAGTAGTTCGGCCACATCTGGATTTTTTTTATGTGGCATAATGCTACTTCCTGTTGTGAATTCTTCCTCTAATACTATGAAATCGAAATTTTGGGAGTTGAATAAACAAACATCCATGGCAAAGCGACCAATTGTGGCTGCCAATTGACTAATGGCCAAAGCAATAAATTGTTCGGTTTTACCTCTACTCATTTGCGCATACACTACATTGTAATGCAAATTTTCAAACCCTAAAAGGCTGGTAGTCAGGCTCCTATTTAATGGAAAAGAAGAGCCATAGCCTGCTCCGCTACCCAACGGATTTTTATTTGAAAGCCGATAGGCAGCTTCATAAAGCTCTAAATCATCAATCAGGGCTTCAGCGTAGGCACCAAACCACAAACCGAAACTTGAGGGCATTGCTATCTGGAAGTGCGTATAACCAGGTAAAAGAAAATCCTTATTAATTTCACTTTGTGATTGTAAACTTGCAAAAAGTGTTTGACTTAAATCAACAATTTCATGGATTTTATCTCTGAAAAACAACTTTAAATCAACTAAAACCTGATCATTACGTGATCGACCCGAATGGATTTTCTTGCCGGTATCGCCTAGTTTTCTAGTTAAAAGAAGCTCAACTTGTGAGTGTACATCTTCCACACCACTTTCTATCGAAAAGTTTCCATTTGAAATATCGACTAGAATGTTTTTTAATTCTGGTAAAAGTGATTTCAAATCTTCCGAAGAAAGTAGCCCGATTTGTTCCAGCATAATTCCATGAGCTATCGAGCCAAGGACATCATACTGAGCCAATTGCAAATCCATTTCAGCATCTTTTCCAATGGTAAAACTTTCAATTTCTTTTGATATTTTGGTGCTATCTTTTTGCCAGAGTTTCATTTAATTCGTGATAATTTCCAACAAAAATAGCAATTTGACTTTGATAATTTTGTAGATTTTTTTGAGATTGGATGATTAAACCTGATTCAATGATTCATTGTAATCAAAATTATATCTGTTATTGCATTTTTTGTTAAAGCCGTCTTTCTATATAATTACCTCTTTCAGCATTTTTATATAGATATCAATTCCTTCTTCTATTTCCGTTATAAAAATATATTCGTCAGCAGTATGTGAGCGAGCAGAGTCGCCCGGGCCGATTTTTATCGAGGGATACGGAATTACAGCTTGATCCGATGTGGTAGGTGACCCATAGGTGCTTAGTCCCAATTTTTTGCCAGACAAAACAATTGGATGATTCGGGTCTATTTTGGAAGGCTGTAATCGCATGGATCGTGCAACTACCTCTGAATCAATATTATGACTAATTGTTTCCAATATGTCTTCCAACGAATATTGATCATTGGCTCTCACATCAATGGTGAAATTACATTCGGCAGGAACTACATTGTGCTGGCTGCCTGCATTGATAATCGTAACGCTCATTTTTACAGGTCCCAATAATTCAGAACTTTTCTGGAATTGATAATTTTGAATCCAATTAATATCTTTTATGGATTTATAAATTGCATTATCCCCTTCATTTCTCGCCGCATGCCCAGCTATTCCTTTGGCTGAGCAGTCTAAAACCATTAAGCCTTTTTCTGCAATGGCCATTTGCATTTGAGTCGGTTCTCCAACCATTGCAAAGTTGATTTTTGGGAGGTCATTTTCTTTAAACAGTAATTCTAATCCATTTTTTCCTGTGATCTCTTCTTCCGCTGAGGCCACAAATAGAAGATTATATTGGAGGTCAGTTCGGTAATAATAATAATGAAAAACGGCCAAGAGGCTCACTAAGCTTGCACCTGCATCATTACTGCCAAGTCCATATATTTTTCCATCTTTTTCAGTAGGGGCAAATGGATCTAGTGTCCAATTGGGGTTCGGTTTTACGGTGTCATGATGTGAATTGAGTAAAACGGTCGGTAAATCTTTATTATAATACTTATTTTTTGCCCAGATATTATTGATTTTACGAAAGTAGGGTATATTATGTGCACTCAAATATTCCGAAATTATGGCTGCGGTACCATTTTCTTCCTTACTCATCGAAGGACAAGCAATTAGGCTTTTCAATAGTTCTATAACATCTGCTGTTATTTGAGTTTGTAAATTCATGAAGGCTGGCTTGTTCAGTTGAGATTGTATTTAATTTTTGTATAAAACCTCTCTGTCAAATTCTCAATTTCCTCAGTTCGCACTATTGTATTTTTTAGACTTTGGTCAATCGCCTCTCCTCCATAGTATATTCCAGCTAAAGCGCCTGTTACTGAGCCAGTTGTGTCTGTATCATGGCCTAAGTTTACCGCTTTTAGTATTGCTGCCTCATAACTTTCGGTGTTCAAAAAGCACCAAATGCTTGCTTCTAAAGTATGAATCACATAAGCTGAACTGAAGACCTCATCTTCATTCAAATCCTGAATTTTATCATAAAATAGTCGAAGAAAAAGCGACTTTTCATCATTGTTGCAGGAGGTTGAATTGATATAGTCTCGAACGGTATTTTGTGTGCTCTCAAATGCTTCGAATTTATCAGTACAATTCATTAAGTTTTGCAAAAATTCTACATAAAAAAAACAAGAAATTACAGAACGAATATGTGCATGCGTAACGGCAGAAACGGCCTTGATTGTTTGAAAACGCTCTTCAATGCTTTCATTGAGCAATAAAAACGCCAAAGGTGCAACCCTCATCAATGAGCCATTCCCATTGGAATATTCGCCGTTTTCGCCTGATTCAGTGGCTGGTACACCTTTTTCTAATCGGTCAATGGCATTGTGAGTGGCTATTCCAATTTCAAAAGCTACTTCCCGAGGTGCCCAATAATTTTCTTGATACCAAGCTTTTATTTTTTTTCCTAGCAATTCTATCGAAAATTCTTCAATGATGGTTTCAGCGAGGCAAAAGGTGAGAGAGCTGTCGTCAGACCAAACCCCTCTGTTTTCGAGATTGTAATAGTTAGAATTAAAACCTTTGATTGGGTTTTGTTTCAAATGAGTTCGACTCATAAACTCGGCCGGTACGCCTAAAGCGTCACCTATTGCCAAGCCCCAAAAAACTCCTTTTATTTGATTTAAATTAGCGATATCGGCCATTTACAAGTTTATTTCTGTGCCTACTTGTTTGTCAGTTCCAAAATTCAACAGGTTTTTTGCATGACAAATTAATACTTTTGCCACCCCATTTTTCTTGGCATCAAATGCATTATCCAATTTTGGAATCATGCCTTTATTGATGCTTCCATTCTCTTTATCAGATTGATATTGAGTATATTGAAGTAGGCTAACTACCGAATTTTCATCGTTGATGTCTTTCAAAACACCATTTTTTTCAAAACAATAAATCAAATTTACATCATATATTTTAGACAACGAAACGGCTATTTCTTTTGCCATCGTATCAGCATTTGTATTCAGTATTTGGCCCTTATTGTCGGCAGTTAAAGGGGCAAATATAGGAGTAACATTCTCTTTCAATAAATTTGAAATGAAATTATAATTTACAGCTTTCACATCACCCACAAAGCCATAATCAATACTAGTTACAGGTCTTTTTTCTGATACTATCGAGGCTCCATCAGCACCGGTAAGTCCGATGGCATTGCAGGCTTTTGATTGCAATTTAGCCACTATATTTTTATTGATAAGTCCTCCGTATACCATTGTGACTAAGTCGATTGTGTCTTTATCTGTAATTCTTCGACCTTCCACCATCACCGTTTCTATTCCCATTTTTTCGGCTAATGTAGTGGCTATTTTACCGCCTCCGTGGATGAGTATTTTTGGAATTTTGATTGAGGAAAAATCTTCTAAAAATGAATCTAAGGCTTCTGGATTGTCAATGATATTGCCACCAATTTTGATAATATATAGCGGTTTTTTATTCATTTTTATGCAAAAAAAGCCCCTCTCGATTGGAGAAGGGTGGGGTTGAGGTTTTAAAATAAATACGGTGATTCTTTTTTCATTAAGGCCAGAATCATCATTTTTAGTACCGCTTGAGTGGCCCAAAGTCGATTACCTGCTTGGTGGATTACCACTGAATTGGGAGAATCTATCACTTCATCTGAAACTATTAAATTTCTGCGCACAGGTAAGCAATGCATAAATTTAGCATTGTTGGTTAAATCCATTTTTCTAGTATTAACCATCCATTCCGCATCTCGACTTAATATTTGACCATAATCGGTATAGGACGACCAGTTTTTGGCATAAATAAAGTCTGCATTTTTGAAAGCCTCAGCTTGGTTGTGTGTGGTTTTTGCTTTGCCGACAAAATCGGGATGGAGGTCATATCCCTCTGGGTTGGCAATTACAAATTCCACGTCGCTGGCATTCATCCATTCGGCAAAGGAGTTGGGCACTGCCTGTGGCAATGCCTTTACATGAGGAGCCCAGGTAAGCACCACTTTTGGCCTCGGCTTAGCTTTTAGTTCGTTAATTGTTATTAAATCCGCCAAACTTTGTAGGGGATGCCGAGTGGCTGATTCTAAATTTAGAATTGGTTTTTTGCAATACTTAACAAAATTGGTTAGCACTTTTTCATTATAATCGTCTAGCCGGTTGGTAAGCCCAGCAAATGATCTTATCCCTATTATGTCGCAATATTGACCTACCACAGCAGCTGCTTCTTTTACGTGTTCAGGCTTGTCACCATCCATAATGATCCCATCTTCCATTTCCAAACTCCACCCTTCGCTACCCACATTCATCACAATCACTTCCATACCCAGATTTTGGGCTGCTCTTTGGGTGCTTAAGCGTGTGCGCAAACTTGAATTAAAAAATAACAATCCAAGTGTACGATTTTTGCCTAAATGCTTATCGGCAGTTGGGACTTTTTTGAAAATCAGGGCTTCTTTTACTAATTGATTTAGATCAGAAACATCATTTACAGAGAGGAAATGATTCATTAATTATATAAAAATAAGGTATGGAAAAACTATTAAAGTTTGTAAAAATACCAAAAATGGGTCAAAAATAGATGCTTTTATTGAAAAAATCTGCAATTATTACAAAATTGAGTGGTGGATTTTCACCCTTTCAAAACTTTTTGTAAAGCTTCTAAAAATTTATCAGCCTCCACTTGTTTCAGAGCTAAACTTGGTAATAATCGCAATGTATTCTTACCCGAATAACCACAAAATATTTTATGATTAAATAAAAGTGAATCTCTGATTTTATCGACAGCTTGCTCAAATTCAATTCCAATGATTAATCCTCGACCACGGATTTCTTTAATTCCATTAACCGTTTTCAACTTTTCAATTAAATAATTCCCAACTGTTGCGGCATTATCTAGCAAATTCTCTTTATCGATTACTTCCAAAACTGCCAATCCAGCAGCACATGCCATATGATTGCCCCCAAAAGTGGTGCCTAATAAAAAATGTTTTGATTGGAATTTTGGAGAGATTAATACTCCACCAATCGGAAATCCATTACCCATTCCTTTGGCGGTGGTAATGAGGTCAGGTCTAATATCAGCAAAATCATGAGAGAAGAATTTACCCGTTCTTCCATAGCCACATTGTACAGAATCTGAAATCAAAATGGCTCCGGTTTGGTCGCATAATTTTCGTGCAGCCTGCCAAAACTCCACAGTAGCTACATTGATACCTCCAACACCCTGAATGCCTTCCAAAATCACGGCACAGGTTTCATCATTTATCTCGTTTTCGAGAGCCTCAATATCGTTATAAGGTAAAAAAGTAACATGTTCGGTAGAATTGACTGGGGCAACAATGGCTTTATTATCAGTAACTGCTACTGCACCCGCTGTACGACCATGAAAAGCTTTTGAAAAAGCAATCACCTTTTTGCGGCCATTGTGAAAGGAAGCCAGTTTAAGCGCATTTTCGTTGGCTTCAGCTCCAGAATTACACATAAATAGCTCATAGTCAGGATATTTTGATAATCTCCCAAGATTTTCCGCCAGTTCTATTTGTTGTGGAATGTTAACGGAATTAGAGTAGAATCCAATATTATTTAATTGACTAGTAAGTTTTTCGACATAAGTGGGGTGTGAATGCCCGATGGAAATTACGGCATGGCCACCATACATATCTAAATATTGCACCCCATCTTTATCCCAAAGGGTACTTCCTAGTGCCTTTACCGGGGTAATATCATAAAGTGGGTAAACATCAAATGGCTTCATTATTGAATATTAGATTTTTAGATTTACAAATTTGGATTTTCAATGCTAACGAATAGGTTTTTAGTTTCTTGCTGATTTAGAAACCGATAGATTTGAGCCTCAATCCAGTGCTTTCATTCAAGCCATGCATTAGGTTCATGTTTTGAATCGCTTGGCCAGAAGCGCCTTTCGTTAAATTGTCTATAATGCTGGTAATCAATAGTTTACCATCAATTTTTTCCAGAGAAATCAGGCATTTGTTGGTGTTAATAACTTGTTTCAGATCAATCGCTTTTTCACTAATATGCGTGAAAGGATGAGACTCATAATAGGTTTGATACAGATGCAAAGCATCTTGTATGCCACCTTCAAATTGGGTATAAATATTGGCCATTATTCCACGAGTAAAGTTGCCTCGATAGGGTATAAAATTGATTTTTGGTTGGCCTAAAACCATTCCAATTTCAGTTAGATGTTGGTGATTGAAAGCTTTGTAAATGGATAAATTATTGTTTCTCCAAGAAAAGTGGCTGGTGTTTGACAAACTTTGTCCAGCGCCAGTCGAACCAGTTACTGCTGAAATATGTACCTCATCGTTTATCAAACTTCCGTTTGCCAAAGGTAGTAATCCCAACTCTATTGAAGTAGCAAAGCAGCCTGGGTTGGCGATATATTGAGCTTTTTTTATTTTTTCACACTGCCATTCTGGTAATCCGTAAACAAAATTTTCAGATTCATCTCGAAAGTCTGCACTCAAATCAATAATTTTCACCTTCAGAAAGTCAGGATTTTCAGATAAAAATTTCTTTGATTCCCCATGGCCTGCACAAAGAAATATCAAATCGACATTGGTGTGAAAGGTATCGGTAAATATCAAATTGGTATCCCCCAATAAATCTGAATGAAGGGCATAAATAGGTTTTCCAGCTTGCGATTTAGAATGCACAAAACTTATCTCAGCATTGGAATGGTAGATTAGTATACGTAGCAATTCACCCGCCGTATAACCGGCTCCCCCAATAATCCCTATTTTTATTTTATTTGACACTATTAATTAATTTTATGACTTTTGAAATCCAATTATTTGCCTGACCTATTTTTCATTTACTTTTCTATGGATCATGGTTTGGTTTGACACTATTTTAGAGTAGCCTCGTACATCATCGCCTGTCCAAGCATTGTTCATTTCGCCATATGATCCAAATATTGGCGACATAAGGTCGAATTTCGACTCGATTCCAATCATAAAATATTGATAGGTAGATAGTTGAACTTCAACAGTACCAGTAACAGTAGCTTGGGTATCCGTCAGAAAAGTTTCCATATTTCGCATAACTGGTTCCAAAAATTGTCCCTCATGGAGCATGGTTCCATAGCTTTCAGCCAAGGTTTGCTTCCAATAGAGTTGCTGTTTTGTAAGGGTATGTTTTTCCAATAAATGGTGAGCTTTGATGATGATTATCGGTGCTGCTGCCTCGAAACCCACTCTTCCTTTTATTCCAATGATGGTATCACCCACATGGATATCTCTGCCAATTCCATATGGAGCGGCAATATCTGATAAAGCTCTAATGGCTTCCACAGGAGTCATTTTTTGGTCGTTTATACCAGTTATTTCTCCATTTGTAAAGTGTAGTTTTACTTTTTCCGTCCCAGTTTTGCTCACTTGAGTTGGCCAAGCTGATTCTGGTAAATATCCATTTGAGCTAAGTGTTTCTTTACCACCCACTGAAGTACCCCAAAGCCCTTTATTGATAGAATAAGCAGCTTTGGTCCAGTCTCGCACCACGTTTTTGGCTTTTAAGTATTCGATTTCAGCCTCTCTTGAAAGTTTCAAATCACGAATAGGGGTGATTACTTCCACCTCCGGACATAATATTCGAAAAACAACATCAAAACGAACCTGATCATTTCCAGCTCCTGTACTACCATGTGCAATTGCTTTTGCCTCAATTTTATTGGCATATTCTGCTACAGCGGTAGCCTGAAATACTCTTTCAGCAGAAACTGAAAGTGGATAAGTATTATTTTTTAGAACATTCCCAAATACCATAAACTTGATGCACTCCTCATAGTATTTTTCAACCACGTCTAATACAACATGACTCGTTACCCCTAGTTCGTAAGCTTTCAGTTCAATCTCCTCTAATTCTTTTTTGGTAAAACCACCTGTATCCACTATGGCAGAATGCACTTCAAAGCCACGATCATCCATCAGATATTTTACACAAAAAGAGGTGTCTAATCCTCCGGAAAAAGCTAAAAGTACTTTTGGTTTACTCATTATTTTATATTTAAATATTCGAATCCTATTCGACTCAATTTTATTAATTTTAAATTACTTACCTACTATAATTCCATATTGCCAGATCCAAATTATCTGGAGCGAATTCCCGCATTGGCGGTTAGTGGGTTTAGTTTTAAAAACATTTTTTCTTTAATATTTTTCAATCTTTCTACCACCTTGAGGTCTTTCAGAAAGTTCCATTTTTCATGGTTCTCAGCTTCATCCACCAGTTCAATCTCCTCTTGTTTTTGGGTGATTTCCTTTTCGAGTTTCTTTTTCTCCCAATCAGGCTTAAAAATCATACCAGTACATAGGCAATGTTTACGTTCGGTGCGAGTGAGTACGTCATAATTCACACAACTTTTGCAACCTTTCCAAAAGGCCTCATCAACGGGCAATTCACTAAATGTAGTGGGTTCATAACCCAATTCAGAATTGATTTTCATCACTGCAAGTGAGGTTGTGATCCCAATTATTTTGGCTTCTGGATATTTAGTTCTCGAAAGCTCAAATGCTCTAGCTTTAATAGCCTTTGCAGCTCCGCTATTTCTAAAATTTGGATGTACAATCAAGCCAGAGTTGGCCACAAACTTACCATGTTGCCAGGTTTCAATATAGCAAAAACCTACCCAATCACCTTCTTTTGTAAAGGCAATTATTGCCTTGCCTTCCTCCATTTTTTGTACTAAATATTCAGGAGGTCTCTTGGCAATTCCTGTACCTCTAGCCTTGGCACTTTCTTCCATCTGAAAGCTGATTTCCTCGGCGTAATGGGCAAATTCTGAGGAAGCAATTACAACTTCAATTTCTTTCATTTTTTAATTAAAAAAATAGTATGTATAATAGTATTTTGCTGAAAATGACCTGTCAGCTGGCAGCGTAATAAATTTGATGAAGAGTACTATATTGCAAAAAGCAATGAATAGAATGGGGAAATAAGGCTATCACGCCCTACGAAAAAACCTATACCTCCGGCTGGGGCTGGGGAAAAATGGCTCGATGTAATTGAATTCGGACATTCTTTTTTTGGAGGTATTATTAATATTTTTGCAAAGTTTAATAAACATTTATTAAGTATGCAAATAAAAATTCAATTTTAAAGATTTATTAACATTTAAGTTGACTCGCTTTTCTTAGGATTGTGCATAAAATTCTAAGGCTTCATACATCTCTTTTTTAGAAACTTTCAAGTCATAATCGCAACTCCCAATTCCATTCAGTAGTGCAAAACGAACTTCGTTTTTATAGTTTTTCTTGTCTTGGGCAGTCAATTGAATGATAGAATCAAAATGCTCACTTTTGAGATTTATTTTGCCGTAAATTGAAAATATAAAATCTTCAATTTCATTGAGTTCTTCAGTAGATAATTTTCCATGTTTAAATGAGAGATAGCTCTCACAAATCATTCCAGTAGCAATAGCTTCGCCGTGTAATAAGTGGTGCTTGCCACCCAAAAAATAGGTCTCAATCGCATGGCCAAGAGTATGCCCGAAATTCAATATTTTTCTTAGGCCTTTTTCTGTCGGGTCTTCTTCGGTTACTTTTGATTTTAATTCAACCGAGTGTTTGATTAAGATTTCCCAATCCTGCTGGTCAAGGTCCTTTCTTTTTATTTGATTCCACATTGCTCTATCTAAAATCAAACAATGTTTTATTACCTCCGCAAAGCCCGATCTTAGCTCTGTCAATGGCAATGTTTGCAAAAAGTCAGGATCAATTAAAACGGATTTTGGGACTTTGAAAACACCAATATGGTTTTTAAACGACTGAAAATCAATGCCTAACTTACCTCCAACACTGGCGTCAACTTGTGATAATAACGTAGTAGGGATTTGAATAAAATCAATGCCTCTCTTGTAGGTGGAAGCACAAAACCCCCCCATATCGCCAATGACCCCGCCACCGAGATTAATCATTAAGGCATTTCTGTCCAAATAGAGATGAGTCATGGCTTCCCAAATCTTGATGCAGGTATTCAGATTTTTTTGAGATTCACTTGATTTGATTTGGATGATTTTTGGATGATCAAAACAGCCAATAACTTTTGGCAGGCAATGTTTTTTGGTTTTTTCATCCACCAAAATAATATAATTTGTGTAGTTATTTTCTTTCAAAAAATCCTTTACAATCAATTCAATCTGTCCTATTTTTATATTATTCATCAATGCTTTAGAATCACTTTTTTTGCAAAAATAACTTATTTTAAGAACAATGAATCTAAGTATTTTAGGATTTAGTTCAATTGATATGCAAAAGGTGGTGGGATACAATTGCTCTAGCGCTTTAATTTTAGTATCTTTGCAACTTTTAAAATGGGCTTTGCTTAATACGATTTTTAGTTTTTTTGCATGTTAAAATTTGTTAAACATTTCCAAAGAATTGAAAGATAGCATAGATTTGAATAATCTTCCTAAGCATGTGGCCGTGATTATGGATGGTAATGGGCGATGGGCTAAAGGTAAGGGTTTGATTGATAGGGTTTTAGGTCATAAAAACTCAATTAAAGCTGTAAGGGAAGTAATAGAAGGAGCTGGAGAATTAGGCATAAAATATTTGACTCTTTATACCTTTTCGACTGAAAATTGGGGACGACCAAAAGCAGAAGTGGATGCATTAATGACCCTGCTAGTCAAAACAATTAAGGATGAATTGCCCACTATGATGGAAAATAATGTAAAATTATTAACCATAGGAGATTCGAATAGCTTACCAAGAAATTGCCAAAATGAATTGTTTGAGGCAATTGAACATACAAAAAATAATTCCGGACTTAACTTGATTTTAGCATTAAGTTATAGCGGCAAATGGGATATATTAGAAGCCGTAAAAAGTATAGCAAATGACATAGCATCAGGTGATCTTTTACCTGAACATATCAACGAAAAACTCTTTAAAGCACATTTGCCTTCCCATCAATTACCAGATGTTGATTTGATGATACGAACAGGCGGTGATTATAGAATAAGTAATTTTATGCTTTGGCAATTGGCTTATGCTGAGCTTTTTATATTTGAAGATGTGCTTTGGCCAGATTTCCGCAGAGAGCACTTGCACGAAGCAATTTTATGCTATCAAGGAGCCGAACGAAGGTTTGGTAAGACAGGTGAGCAAATTAAAATGATTAAATAGCTATTGAAAAAATAGTATAACTAAAATAAAATGAAGAGGTTGAGAATTTTATTATTATTAATAATTGCTTTTTGTTCAAATAAGTTGGCCGCCCAAATAAAAATTGGCATTGGTACTGGTGCTGATGTGCCCGTAGAAACAGGTCCAAAACCTATTGAAATAAGCTATGCAAATCCAAAAGAATATACGATTGCTGAGATAAACATTGTAGGTTCTAAATTTTACGATGCAAGTTCTTTGCTGTCGGTTACTGCATTACAAAAAGGAGATAAAGTGAAAGTGCCAGGACCAGGTATCAGTGACGCCATTAAAAAATTAATGGATCAGGGAATTTTGGAAGATGTGCAGGTATTAGCCCAGAAAGTGGAGGGCGACAATATTTTTCTTGAGTTTCGAGTGAAGGAACGTCCTAGATTAGGTAAAATTCAATTCACTGGTATTGGCAAGTCGGATCAGGATGGATTGAACGAAAAGGTTAAATTGATTAAAGGTAAAATCATTACTGAAACGCTCATCAAAAATGCCGAATTGACCATTAAGAAATATTATGAAGAAAAAGGTAATATTAATATTAAAATAAAGACCACACAACTACAAGACACACTCCGTAAAGGAAATCAGGCTACATTAAAGTTTGATGTGAATAAAGGGCCAAAGGTAAAAATTGATTCGATATTATTCAATGGAAGAAGTCAATTGCCAGAAAGTCAACTTGTTGCTAAAATGAAAGGTACTAGAGCTAGAAGAAGCAGCGGTTTGTTTTCGTCCTCTAAATTTAATCAAAAAAAGTTTGAAGAGGATAAATTAAAACTCATTGAATTTTACAATAAAAAAGGATTTAGAGATGCCAGAATTATTTCTGACCGAAAAGTAGCCTCAGCTGATGGTAAAACTTTGAATATTATTTTGGATATCGAAGAAGGCAGAAAGTTTTATTTTAGAAATATCACATGGGCTGGCAATTACATCCATCCAGACTCACTTTTGAGAGATATTTTAGGTATCAAAAAAGGGGATGTGTTTGATATGGAAGAGATGAATAAGCGCATTAATGGCATACCAGCCAACGATGTAAGTTCATTGTATATGGATGATGG
>JAZKGO010000062.1:16028-29428 GCA_040385875.1 Bacteroidota bacterium | reverse complement strand
GGTATAAATCCTGTACCAAGACCAGACGGTACTGTTGATATTGAGTATACAGTAGAGGAGAAACCTTCTGACCAGATTGAACTTTCTGGTGGTTGGGGAGGATATATTGGATTTATTGGTACTCTTGGAGTAGTTTTTAATAACTTTTCAGCTAAAAATATTCCTAATTTAAAAGCCTGGAAGCCACTTCCTTCTGGTGATGGGCAAAAAATGGCTGTTAGGTTTCAAGCAACAGGAAAGCAGTATCAAAACTATTCAGTTAGTTTCTCGGAGCCATGGTTAGGGGGTAAAAAACCGAATTCATTTAGCGTAGCTCTTAATCGAAGTGTTTACAGAATTCCTGGAGTACTTTCCTATAGTAGCTCTCCTTATTCAGGTGCTTACAATCCGTATGGTTATGGTGGCTATGGCGGGAATAGTGGATATGGCTATGGCGGTTATGGAGGAGGAGGATTTGGAGGCTATGGTGGTAGTCAATACGGCTACGGTGGAGCGGGCACTGGTACTTATGATGCAAGTGATTCTACCTCACAACAATTTAATACCATGAGTTTAAACATCGGTTTGGGTAAAAGATTAAGATTCCCTGACGACTTTTTTACACTGAGCACTAACCTGGCTTATACTATTTATGATACCCGTAATTTTGGAATTTATCCTAATGGAAAAACAAATGGGGTAACTTTTGCAGCTTCTTTGTCCAGAAACTCGGTTTCAGATCCAACTTTTCCTCGTTCTGGGTCATCCTTTACATTATCAGGTACCTTTACACCTCCTTATTCTTTAATTGGTTGGAGCAAATCTACTTCGTTTTTAGAATACCACAAATGGATGTTTGATGCCACTTGGTATACCTCAATCGTTGGAAAATTAGTACTATCGACCCGTGCCCATTTTGGTTTAGTTGGACGCTACAATAAGAACAAAGACTATACTCTTTTCGAACGGTTTGACCTCGGAGGTTCCGGAATGAACACACAAGGGAACTTTTATAATGCCCGTGACATAGTTTCGCTAAGAGGTTATGATGATCGAGTAATTGGTCCGTATAGTGCAGGTGGTAGCTCATTAGGAGGGGTAGTATATAATAAATACATTGCTGAATTGCGCTATCCGATTTCATTGAATCCCTCCGCTACCATATTTATATTGGCTTTTGCGGAAGGTGGAAACAATTTTGGAAGCTTGAAAGAATACAGCCCTTTTAACCTTAGAAGAAGCGCTGGTTTAGGAGCAAGAATATTCATGCCAGCTTTTGGTATGATAGGAATCGATTATGGAAAAGGCTTTGACCCTATTGAAGGAATACCGAATATACAAAATCGTGGATTGAAGGCCTTCACTTTCTCAATAGGCCAGCAGATAAGATAGTGATTGTTGATGAGTTAGACTGTTAAATAAAATAATTATTTTTGCGTTTAAGAACTGAGGTTCAAAATTTAATTATTATCTCGTAACTCTCGCCTCTCATCATTTTTAACCCATTTTTAACGTGACTAAAAACATTTTCTTATTACTTTTGCTTAGTATTTTTGCATTTTCACTAAATGCGCAGAAGTTTGGTTACATCGATTCAGAATATATTACCTCAAAAATGCCAGAATATAAAAAGGCAAAAGAAGAAAGTGTAAAATATACTGAAAAATGGACCAATGAGATTGAGGAAAAATACAAAGAAATAGAAAAGTTGCAAAGGCAGTATAGAATTGAAGAGGTTTTGCTTACAGAAGAGATGAGACAGAGCAGGTTGAAGGCAATAGAAACTAAGGAAAATGAAGCCCGAGAATATAACAATAAAGTGTTTGGCTTCGAGGGTCTATTATTTCAGAAAAAGAAGGAGTTGATAAAGCCTGCATTAGATTTAGTTTATAAATCAATAGAAAAAATTGCCAGAGCTAAACAATTAATGTTTATTTTTGACAAATCATCAGATGCAATGATGATGCTCTATACAGATCCTCGGCATGACTATAGTGATTATGTATTAGAAGATATGGGCTTGGCAACTGAGGAAAAAAAAGATGAAAACCTAGAAAAAAAATAGGAATTTATTCATTCTATTTTTTATTAAAGATTCTTGCTTTTCATTTAAAATTTTGACAAAATAGTACCTAAGTTTAAAAATATTCGAGCAATAGATATTAATTAAATGTAGTCAAGTGCGATAAAATGCTCGGAATCGCTGGACTCAAATTAACAAAAATAATTTTCTTGGAAACCGCTAAAACTTATTCTGGAAAATTAACAAAAAGAAAAAAAAAATGAAAATTAAATTGTTTTTAGCAGCTATAGTGGCTGTAGTAATGGTTGGCTTCAACGCTAACGCACAAGTTAAAATCGGTTATACAAATGTGGATGTTATATTAGGTCAATTGCCTGAAACTAAAACAGTTGAGGCTGAATTGAAAACTAAAAAAGACCAGTATGATGCACTTTACAAACAAAAAGTGACTGAGTTTCAAACTAAATTGCAGGCATATGAAAAGGGAGCTGCTACCATGAGTGATGTAATTAAAGCTGACAAAGAAAAAGAATTACAAACCTCGCAAGCAAGCATAGAGGAGTTTCAAAAAAATGCTCAAGATGATTTGCAAAAAAAGCAAAATCAATTGTTGGCTCCGATTTTGCAAAAAATACAAACTGGTATTGATGCTGTAGCCAAAGAAGCTGCCTACACACATGTATTTAACATAGATGCTGGCCAGGGTACAACGCCAATTTTGCTTTATGCAACAGAGGAAAGTAATATTACTAATTTGGTGTTGAAAAAACTAGGTGTTGAACCAGCAAAAGCTGCTCCAGCTGCTGCTGCACCTACCACCCCAGCAACAACCGCACCAAAGAAATAGATTGAATTACATTTATTTTAAGCAAAAAACATCTCACTTTGGGATGTTTTTTGTTTTTGTAGTTGACATTTTTCTTTCAATATTATTAAGTGTACTATGTGCATTTGTTAAATGCTTTTTAAGGATTCATTAAAATTATCTATATTTACGCTTTAAAAAACTAAACTAAAAAATGAAAAAAATCTTGTTATGCTTGTTGCTTTTATCGGTAACCTCATTAGCTTTTTCCCAAAATTCAGAAAGTTCTAACGCTCATCAAAATCACCAAATGGAAGCAAAAAAATTGAGACATGTTGTATTGTTTAAGTTCAAAGATGGAACCTCCTCTGATGATGTTAAAAAGGTCGAAGCTGCTTTTAGGAATTTACCTAAGAAGATAAAGCAAATAGTAGGATATGAGTGGGGCTTGAATAATTCACCTGAAAATCTAAATCAAGGCTTTACCCATTGCTTTTTCCTAACGTTTAATTCTGAAGAAGACCGTGCTATTTACCTTCCACACCCTGATCATAAAGATTTTGGAGGTGTTTTAGGGCCTCATTTGGACAAAGTGCTGGTGGTAGATTATTGGACGAAAGAATAACTTTTTAGATTTGGCAACTTTTTTTTAAGTTGTCAAATCTTGTTTTTATTTACTTTTTATTTAATAACCAGCCTGTAATACTTACCCTTCTGGCGAAAGTTTGCAGTACTTCGTGCTCTAGTTTTTCACTTTCAAAGCAAACTATTCGGCCAGCAATTGGTGAGATGTCGATAGAGGTTTCAATAGATTCGATCACTGGATAAACCATCAAATTTCCTCCATCTTTTGCCTCCCAATTATTGTTTAGGTAAATGATTACTGAAATTATTCTACCTTTTTTGTTTTGAAAACTATCTCTGTGACGTTTATAAAATCTTCCTTTTTCATAGTTAGAAAAGTGAAATTCTGAGCCAATTATTCCTAAAAAACAAGTTTGATTTAGATAGGTGATTAGAGCGTTTATTTTTAAGAAAAGCTTCTGTTGGTCAATGTTTTTGGAATCTTGTTCAAGCCATAAAATTTCGTCGCCACGAATTAATTTTAATTGTTTTTCATCTTCTTTTTTGCCAACTCCTGCTGCTTTGAAAAGCCCTGAATTATAGTTGTTTGCGTTCAAAATCAGTAATTTACTTACTTCTTCTTCGGTTAAGAAATCATCACAAATGCCATAACCATTCGCCAAAATTCCCTCAATAATTATTTCAAACTTTTCAATGTCAGTAATCATTTTACCATAAAAAAATCCTTGTAAATCTTGTCGAATTACAAGGAGCTTTTGGGAGTTTTAATAAAGATAGGAGAAAATAAGCTAATTAATCGACTTTAAAATATTTCCAACAAATTTAACATGGTCATAGCCTTCACCTGGTGTGCAACCTAGCCTTACAATTACCAATTTTTTTGAAGGAATTATTGTAACAAATTGACCCTCAAAGCCATTGGCTTGAAATAAATCGCTTGGTAAATTATTTTCTTTTGGGTATAGCCAAAACTGAGCGGCATATTGCCCATGTGAATTCGGTGTTTCGGTGGATGAATACTTTACCCAGCCTTCTGGCAGAATCCTTTCACCATTCCAAATGCCATCTTGCAAATATAATTGACCAAACTTTGCCCAATCACGGGCGGTAGCGTACATAAACGACGAGCCGACGTAGGTGCCAGATGCATCAGGCTCTAAAACTGCAGAATTCATACCAATTTTCTGAAATAATCTTTTGTGAGGAAAGGATTGATAATCAGCTATATTGTTAAATTTTCTTCGAATAATTTCTTGCAAAATATTAGTTGTGCCGCTAGAATAATACCACATTTCGTCAGGTGCATATTTTGATTTACTTTGCATAGCGTAAGCCCCAGCCCCTTTTTTGCGGAATAACATTTGAGTGGCATCAGAAGGTTCTGCATAATTTTCTTCGAAATCTAATCCGCTACTCATACGTAACAAATGGTCGATTGTGATTTTTTTACGGTCATCATTTTGCCATTCAGGTATTGGAGCGGGCTTTTTTATATCCAATTTACCATCTTTTACCATCAGCCCAATCATTGCATTGGTGACTGATTTGGTCATTGACCAACCTAAAAGTGGAGTTGCAGCTGTGATACTGGATGCATATTTTTCTGCAATTAATTTCCCATTTTGTAAAATTACAATTGCTCTTGTTCGCTTTACATTTTTAGGGTCGGTTTCTGTAAATTCCTCAGCAATAGATTTTTGTAAATTTACAGAATCAATTCCAACTCCTTTTTCAATGTTCATCTCTGTTGGCATTGGTTTATATTCGCCTAATTTTTGTTTTCTAATTTCCGATTCCTCCATTTCATTCACCAAAGTGCAGCCCAAACCTGGTCGATAAATCGCTTTTGTTTTGGCAAATCCGTAAATATTGGAGGTAACAGCTTGCTCTTTTTTATCAATTTCTATGGTAGCAAACGGCACAGCATAAAGGTCTTCCGATTTGATACTTTCCCAATCTCTGCCCGAAACAAAAGTGCAAGAACAAACTATTTTGGCATCATAAGAAGAGCCGATATAGGCATATTTGATTCCAAAATCGACTACGTAAACTAGTATTCCTAAAATTATTGCCCAAATTCCGTATTTAAGTAATTTTCTCAATGGTATAGGTGATTTTGTTTAAAATTCTTTTTCTAGCATAGTTAATACAACAGCTTTTAAACTTGGTAATTCATTTATAATAATGTTCCAAACTGCTTCCATTTTAATGTTAAAATATTCATGAGCAATCATATTCCTAAAAGCTCGGGCCTTATACCATTGATAATCATATTTATCAAGTTTTTCATTTTCTATATGGACAATTGCCTCGCCAATTACAATAAATTGAAGTAAAACAGCATTATGTAAAATATCATTTTCATTAAAACTATCTAAATTTTCATTTTCTACATATCTTTCAATATCATTTATTGCTTGCTCAATATGCTGAAGTCTTTTGTAGCTTTCTACGTGTCTATCTTTCATATATTAAGTTTAAATCTTTTTGTACATTCTCAAAAATATAGGGTTGAAAACTATCTAAAAAGCCTACATCAATTTTTCTATTTACTGTTTTTTCTAACTTGTACTGAACTTCCGCTAAATCATAATATGAAAATTTCCCATCTGCTTGAATAGCTATGTCAATATCGCTTTTAGGTCCATCATCTTTTCTAGCAAACGAGCCAAATATCCAAGCTTTATTTATATTTGGGAATTTTGAAATTTCATCTTTTATTTTATTAGTAATTAGATTTCTGTCAACTTTTTTGAAATTTTCATAAATTACCTTTTCCTCAGCCACTTGGAATGCCTCCATTGCTAATTCTTCATTTTCCATTTCGGCAACTAACTTATCTGACAACCAGGCAATTAATAATTCATTCTTATCAGCTTGGAAGTACAAAGCCAGCTTGATTACTTGCTGTCGGTTTGCATTTCGTTGGCCTCTTTCTATTTTTGAAAGGATAGCTTGATCAATATCCAAATAGGCAGCTACAGTTCTTAAGGGTAAAGATAAGTCTTCTCTTAATTTCTTGATTTTTTCACCAAAAGTGTCCATTTTGAATAATTTTGTTTTGACATATTTTGTCAAAAATACTTATTTTTTAAAAAGCATACAATTTTTTTCAATATTTTTTTTATCAAAATATTGAAAATCAGTTAAATAGAAAATTGAAAGATTATTTTAAATTGAGGATATAAAAATTGAACTGAGGCGTGAGACTTTCTAATTGACCTTCACAAAATCCAAATCATGAAAATCGTAACTGAAATCTGTGAGAGGGGAGATGGCGATCATTTTAATGCCATTGGCTTTACCGTCCATATCTACATTAAAGTTCACAAATGCATCAGCATCCATGCTTCGGTTTACCCATTTTACCACAAAACTGTTGCCTTTATAATGAAAAATTTCTCCTTTTAGCTGTGGTGAGCGCTTGGAGGCAAACCACATTTTTCCAGCTTTATTTGAGATGGTTATATCACCCAGCCATTGGTCTTTGTAAGTGCCCAAATAGGTAGAAAAGTCAAATTTGCTATTTTGGTTTTGGGTCACAATTTTCCAAACGGCTAGGGTAGTACTATCAGTATTTATAAGCTGCCCAGCTCTATTTTTTGAATATTGAGTCACTCGATCAGTGCCTGTAATTCCCAAATACGAATCCTTTATTTGGTTAGTAATGGCTGTAAATGCAGCTCCTTCTTGTTGATTGGTTAGTACAATTATTCCCAAACCAATTTCGGGAATCATGGTGATTTGTGTAACCATTCCCTCAAGCCCGCCAGTGTGGCTTAATTGCTTGTAACCTTTCACGTCTGTGATGCCAAAACCTAATCCATAAGCCGAGAAATGTACATTATAAGGTCCAGGATTATTTACAGGAATTATCGTTTGCGGGCTCCAAAGTTCGTTATGTTGCTTTCTTGAAATCAGCGTTTTAGCTAAATTTTCACCATATTTACCGTGATTCAGATGCATAATCACCCATTTACTCAAATCGGCAATATTCGAATAAATACCCCCCGCTGCATGACCAACTTTTAACGAACTTCGGGCAATTACCTGCACTTTTCCTTCAACTGCTGCATGAGCATCTATTACATTTTTATTAGATTTCACCGCATCGAAAGATGGTCCAGTGGTTTTCATTTCAAGCGGAGCCAATATTCTTTCAGAAATAAAATCATCCCAACTTTTACCTGTAATTCGATTAATTACCTCACCAGCAACAATATATAAATTATTATCATAGTCATATTTGGTACGAAAGCCTGAAACTGGCTTCAAATATCTGAGGTTATGGATAATGTCTTTGACTGTAAAATCAGATGAATCAGGAAAAAACATCAAATCACCAGCTCCTAAGCCAAGGCCACTTCGATGAGTAACCAAATCACGAACAGTGAATTCCTCTGTTACATAAGGATTATACATTTTGAACTCAGGAATATAATCTCTCACTTTATCGTCCCAATTCAGTTTGCCTTCATCCACTAAAATACCTAAAGCCGAGGTAGTGAATGCCTTAGAATTGGATGCAATACCAAAAAGGGTATTTTCATCGACTTTTTCCTTAGTTTTCAGAGAGCGAACACCGTAACCTTTCGAGTGAATCACTTTCCCATCTTTAATCACAGCAACAGCAATACCTGGTACTTCAAAAGCTTTCAATGTTCTCTCTGTCAATTCGTCAATCTGTTGACTAGTTATAGTTTGTGATTTTGCTTTTACAAAAATCAAACAAAAGAATGAAATTAAAATGATGTTTTTCATACTGCAAATTGTCATTAAATGAATAGCATTAGCTATTCTAATGCTTTAAATTTTTTCGAAAATCAAAAGGTATGTTTTATCATAACTAGTATAAGTGCAATCTATTTGACTACCTTCATTATGCCGTTCATTAACCTCCAATGACCAGGGAATGTGCATATGAAAGGGTAATTGCCTACCTGATTGGGCACTGTGAATTTTAACTGATAGCTGCTATTTGCATTAATAAGTGGCGTAGCCGCAATTATTTGAGGAATAGCAGGAACATAATTTTTTTCAGCCGCATCCGATTGTGTAATCATTTTATCGGCTGCATTTCCAATAATATTCAACGAGCCTGTCTTGCCAATTACCAAATTATGCTGCATCGCATCAGGATTTTCAATATTGATTATTACTTCTTTCCCTGCTTTTACAGTGAACTCCTTCTTGTCAAATTTCATGGCCTCCACCACTGTCTTAATGTTGATAATTATAGCATCAGGAGAAATAGCAGGCTGAGCGCTTTTGAGCCCCCAAGCAGCCATTACTTTATTTATATTTGTAAAGTTTTGTCCTGAAACTTTGTTGGATAAACTGGTCATAAACAATTGATTATCATTGCTTAAGGTTGCTTTTTTTCTATAATTCCAACCAGTGCTTATCCCTTTTATTAAAGCCGTTTTTTCTAATTCACCCAATTTTTCAATAGGTTTTAATAAGCTCACTATCGAGTCGGCAGGGTGATAAGAAGCGAAGCTTTTTACTGCTCTTTCCAATGCCACTAATGCTAATGTTGGGGCTTGAAGTACGGTTAGTTTTTTCGAGAGGGTATTATTTTTTTCATCATTTTCAACTATTTTATTTTCATAATCAACTGACACAGAGAAGGTATACTCACCTGCCTTATCATTTGAAAAAGCAAAATCGCCAGACCAAGGTCCGTTGGTATTTTTTGAAATAGTAACTGTTTCATTGGAGGCAATTCCTGCATTAAATACATGACTCACAATTGTAAATGTTTGGCCTTCCCCACTGATATTGATTTTTAACATAACGACCTGCCCTTTTTTCAAAGAATCTAAACCTAAGTTTTGTACCTCTACTACATATTTGGTATTTTCTTTTGCGGAAGGATTTGAAGGATCAAATTTGAGATCTTTCACTATCAGATCTATCCCCTTTTTGGCTACAACTTTTTGGTTTGAAATTGTATTCTGGTTAGAGGAAGGATTTATTGCGGCTGTTTTAGTTGTATTATGGTTCATTTTTGAATGGTCCACCATTCCATTCATTGTTGGTTTTGACGCCTTTTTCTGCAGATATTTTTTTAAAAGTATTGTATTATGACCAGTTAAAGCGGTTGCATAGGCATCAGGTAGCCACCTGTCATTATTGTCTTTTGAGCTTTCCATTTTTTCAAAAATAGCATTTTCAACTGAACTGCTTAATGGACATTGATTGAGTTTCAATAAAGCATTCATGACCACGATCGGCTCGGTGTCGGCCAATAAATCCCTCTCCAAGATCAATTGAGCACTCGCTGCTGTGTTTGGCAAAACTTGTATTGCGTTTTTCCTTACAGCCCATGACGGATGTGCCGTTGCATTAATAATCGCTTGCAGGGCAGCTCCATTATTTGAAATAGAATTCAAACCATTCAAAACCCAAATTGCATGAATTGCGGCAGTGTTCAATCCCAATTCGTCGTTGTATTGATTGTTGATTAGTTTGATTAATTCTGGAATAATGTCCGTTTGTCCACGCTCTACCAAAAGCCTTTGGGCATGATTGCGCCAAAACATATTGTCGGATTGTAATGCCTGAATAAGTCCTGCTGAATTATTAATATTTAAGCTAATTGGCTTATATTCAGCAGCTTGATTATAACCCACTCTGTAAATTCGGCCATGAGTATAGTCTCTTAAATCAGTTTCATAGGCATTGCCCACACCCATTTTAAAACCATCAGGTCGAGGATTGTGTTGAATAATGAAGCTATACCAGTCAGCCACCCAAACTGCGCCATCTGGCCCCACTTCAGCAAACACTGGTGAAAACCATTCGTCGGCACCAGCCATTAAATTGAAAGCCTCTTTGTCCTCATAATTAGTGCCCTTTTTTACCATTAGATTTTGGTGTAATACGTGCCCAGTAGGCTCAGCCACAAAAGCAATTTGATTCCAATAGTTTTTAGGGAAGGAACGAGCCGTATAAAAATTATGACCAGCAGCGGCTGTATAACCACCAAAAACATCCACCTGACGTACTTTTGGGGTTATCGTTTTCATGTCCTTGTGGGTATCAGTGCTTCTGCCACCGTTGTCAGTATTGAAGCCAGGATTCAAAAAGTTTTTATGCGGAATTGCCATATACCATCCATGAGCATTGTTGGCTGTGGAGCCAAATACATCACCTGCTTCATTGAAACCCATACCCCAAGTATTGTTGGAGGTGCTGGTCATCCATTCTAATTTTGGTCCTTCAGTGCCATCCAATCCAGTTTTAAATCTGAAAAGTGCCTGACCAAACTTTAAAGTATCGCCAGGGATACCGCTTTTTGCACCCTCATAACCTGAATAGCCTACGCAGCCCCAAATCCAATTGTCCATGCCGTAATGAAGATTACTCGGCCCTGCATGTGTGTCACCCGTTCCGAAGCCAGAAAACAATATTTTTTTTACATCGGCTTTATCATCTCCATTAGTGTCTTTTAAGAATAACATATGGGGAGCTTGAGAAACCACAATACCGCCATTGGCAAATACCAAACCTGTAGGGATACTCAAATCTTCGGCAAATTTGGTAAACTTATCAGCCTTGCCATCCCCATTTGTATCTTCGCAAATTAATATAAAGTCAGTACCGCCAGTATCTTTTCGCTCATTAGGATAATCTTTTGTAATTAAAACATAAAGCCTGCCTCGCTCGTCCCAAGCCATTGCAATGGGGTGCTGCACGTTAGGTTCTGAAGCAAATAAACTTAAATTGAAATCAGGAGGAATCTGAATATGCTTCATTGATTCCTCTGGTGTTAATGCCAATTGTTGTAATTGTGGGCCTTCTCTTTTTTCATAGTTGGGTAAAAAAGCTTCTTTATATTCAAAAGGCTTTGGATTGAGAGCTTTATGAGATTCCTTAACATTGTCTTGTACCACAAAAAGAATCCCATTCAAAATCATTTGTTGAAAATTGGTATTGCTCCAAGTATTTTCGTCATGACCATAAGCAGTATAAAATACATTTCCCAAGCCATATTTTCTTGTCCAAGTATAGGGTTCAAACTTTTCAGAGGGTTTGTCTTTGGCCTGGTCTGCACCTATTGGCCTCATCATCAGTACGTTATTATCAGGTTGAAGTTGGCTATGTAGGTAGGTTTCATCAAAGCTTTTGATGGGTTTTAAGCCTCTCATGGTTTCATGATAGGGGCTTACTACATTGGTTTGTACGGTATCCATGGTATGTCTCCAAAACTGGCCACCCACCATTTTTACATATTCAGCCGAATTTCTAAAACAATAAGAGGCACAATGGATCGGTAAAATCCCTTTGCCAGAAGCTACAAAATCAAGGATGGCTTTTTCTGAAAACTTGTCAATATTATCCCAGTTGGCATAAACCATTATGGCATCAAATTTGGCTAAATTAGGCCCATTTAGGTCTTTTAATTCATCTGAATAGGTGAAATTAATTCCTTTGGCTCCTAGAGCTGGAGCAATTTGTGCAAACCTTTCCATCGGTTTGTGGTGACCATTGTCCCCTAAAAATAGCACTTCGATTCTACGAGGGGAAGTGGTTTGCTGAGAATATAAATTATTGAGGCAGAAGAATAAAACTAAGGAATAAAGAATTGGCTTGAACATGTATATTGAATAATTATTTGTAAAAATATTTTCGTTAAAGAGAGAGTTCAATTTACAATTTATTTTCAAAATTATTGTCATGTACTGATTTTCGGCAGCGTGACAATTGAATTTAATTATAAAAAAAGTGCAACAAAAAACCTCAAATTCATCAGAATTTGAGGTTAAAAGTTTAAAATTTGTGACCCCGAAGGGATTCGAACCCCTATCATCAGAGCCGAAATCTGATATTCTGATCCATTGAACTACGGGGCCATTCTATTTATTTACAAAGATACTTTGATATCCCTAGATTTTTTTAATCTCTTCCAATAATTAATTCATTTTTTACCGAAAACAGCTTTTCACTATTTGATTTCATGCCAAATTTGCAACCTCTTAATAAAAGGTTGAATTATTGTTGATTCAAAAAAGCTTTTGAATAATTAATTTTCAATGCATCCATTATCGGTAAATGATTGGTTAATCGTTGCTTAAACGCCTCATAATTTTTAGTTGCTCTAGGCGACCAAGCGATTTCGGCCATAGCCAATGCCCTTGGGTAAGTCATGTATTCAGCATAATTAATATTGCTGATGTACTCCGTCCATAAATTGGCTTGAACGCCCAATACATGTTTTGCCTCGCTTTCTGTAAGCTCAGGTAGGTAAGGCTCAAATGAATAAACTTTACTTAGGGGTAAATTACCACCAATTGCCAAAGGTTCAGTTTTCGAATCGGCCTGATAATAATCGATATAAAAATGGGTGGTGGGGGTCATGATTACATCATGATTTTGTTTGGCAGCCTCAATACCGCCTTTTGTACCTCTCCATGACATTACGGTGGCATTTTCTGACAAGCCGCCTTCCAGAATCTCATCCCAGCCAATTATTTTTTTGCCTTTTGAACTTACAAACTTGTCGATTCTTCTAATAAAATAACTTTGAAGCTCATGCTCATCTTTTAGGCCCAATTGTTTAATTAGGTTTTGACAGAAGCGGCTCTCTTTCCATTGGGTTTTAGGACATTCGTCGCCACCGATATGTACATACTGGCTTGGGAACAGTTCAAATACTTCCGTTAAAACATTTTCGATAAAAGTGAAAGTTTCCTCACGAGGGCAAAGCACCTCTTCTGAAACCCCCCATTTAGTTGCTACTTTGTAAATTTTGTCAGGATTACAACCCAATTCTGGATAGGCAGCCAATACAGCTTGTGAATGCCCAGGCATTTCTATTTCAGGAACAACGGTTATGAATTTTTGTGCCGCATAGGCCACCACTTCTTTAATTTCGTTTTGAGTATAGAACCCACCATGAGGCTTGCCATCAAATTTTTTATCACGATAATGACCCAATGTTGATTCTGGTCTTACTGAGCTTATAGTGGTAAGCAAAGGATATTTTTTGATTTCTATTCTCCA
>JAZKGO010000062.1:6695-15928 GCA_040385875.1 Bacteroidota bacterium | reverse complement strand
GATGGCAAAAATATAGTATTAAACAATGGTTTGGTAAAAAGGTCTTTTCGTATCCAACCCAATATCGCCTGTTTTGATTATACTAATTTGACTAACGGGCAACAGTTAATAAGGGCAATAAAACCTGAAGCCAAAGTGGTGATTGATGGAAAGGAATACAATATTGGAGGCTTGAAAGGCCAAGGTGAAATGGCTTATTTCCAGCCTGAATGGCTTGATAAAATGACAATCGGGAAGGAGGATTTTGTATTTACCAGTTATAAAATAGCTGATATACAGCCATTTATAAAATGGAAACCTTCCACTTGGGCAATGAATAAAAACCAGGCTACGGGAAAAATACTCACATTTGAATATTCTTCACCCTTGGAAAAACTAAAAGATATTAACATAAAAGTAAACTACGAATTGTACGATGGAATTCCATTAATTGTAAAATGGGTGTCTATTGAAAACAAATCAAAATCTATTATCAAACTGAATAGAGTAGTAAATGAAGTCCTGGGTTTGGTGGAAGAAGAAAGTGCGGTTGTGGGCAGGCCTGATGAAATGAAAAAACAACATGGTATTTACTTTGAAACCAACTACGCATTTAATAATGCCATGCGCTATGATATTAGCGATCAGACCACCCATTGGAAAACGGATTCGAGCTATACCTCTCAGGTCAATTACAATTTCCAAACGCCCTGCCTCTTAGAAATATACCCTGAAAAAGCTCCTGGCATTGAAATGAAACCAGGCGAAGTTTTTAATTCGGTTCGGTCTCATGAGTTGCTGATGGATAGCTATGATAGAGAACGACGAGGGCTAATCCTTAAAAAAATGTACAGTACCATCGCCCCTTGGACTACCGAGAACCCAATATTTATGCATTTGGTAAGTAAAACGGACGACCAATTAGTAAGTGCTATAGACCAATGTGTGGCTACCGGATACGAAGCAGTTATCTTGAGTTTTGGAAGTCATCTAACTATGGAAGATGTTTCTGAATCGAATATAAGCCGCTGGAAAAACTTAGCTAACTATGCCCATCAAAAAGGTATTCTGTTAGGAGGCTATTCTCTATTTAGCAGTCGAAGAATCAATGACGAAACAGATGTAATTGATCCCAAAACAGGTAAGCCAGGAGGGGCATTATTTGGTAACGCCCCCTGCTTTGGTAGCCAGTGGGGTTTGGATTATCGTGACAAAATCAAAAACTTTTTCGCCCAAACAGGATTTGATATTTGGGAAAACGACGGTCCTTATCCTGGCGATTTATGTGCCTCTACTACTCACCCTGGGCATAAAAACTTGGATGATTCTCAATGGCGACAAATGGAAATTCAAAAGGAATTGTACCATTGGTTGAATGAAAAAGGGGTGTATATCAATGCGCCTGATTGGTACTTTTTGGACGGCACACATAAAATTGCGATTGGCTATCGTGAGGTTAATTTTTCACTCTCTCGTGAGCAGCAAAGAATCCTAAATCGACAGAATATTCATGATGGCACTTTGGAAAAAACCAGCTCGATGAGCTGGGGATTTGTACCACTTACAAAATACCAAGGAGGGGATGCTTCTGCCATTTTGGAGCCATTGAGTGAGCATTTGAAAGATTATGAACAACTAATGATGCAGTATTATGGAGCTGGTGTGCAGGCATGTTACCGGGGGCCTAGGCTCTATGATACTGATGCCACCAGACAAGTAGTGATAAAAACGATCAGTTGGTATAAAAAATATCGAGAAATTTTGAATTCGGATATTGTGCATTTACGCCGTGCAGATGGCCGTGATTGGGATGGACTTTTGCATGTAAATCCAAAATTGAAACAAAAAGCGTTAGTGATGTTGTACAATCCAACCAAAGAAAGGATAGTCAGAAAAATCAAAATACCGCTCTACTATACCGGGTTAACCTCTATCGCTTTGGTAAAGACAAAAGGTGTTTCTGCCCAAAAATATGTATTGAACAGAAATTATGAAATTGAATATACAGCTGTTATTGAGGCGGAGAATTATACTTGGATGGTGATTGAGTAATGTTAACTACTATTTTTTGAGATGAGGTAATTTAGTTGAGGTGAATGTTTTTGTTACTGATATGAAAAGTTTTGGATGAAAACACCAATACCTGAAGAACAATCAGTAAAATGATGATGATTGCAAAAGCGAATTGTGAAGATAATTCGCTCAATCGATATGCCTGCTCGGATTTTTTAACTACCAACTTCGATTCTTCTAGCTGAATGGTGGATAACTCTTTTAATAAATTTAATGCATCGGTAGTGAGTGGTAGGCTCAACTGCGAGTTTTGGTTGTCAATATTTTTTATTTGATTAATTACCTGCTTGAATTGCTGATACTTTATTTCTTCCAATTTGGTAAGCTTGGTTGTTTCATAGGCTTTGCAAATAGCCTCAATATCAGTCAATTCGGCATTAATGGTGGTTCTTTTTTTCAAAATATCGGAATCATTAGTGGCTAATTCCTCTCTAATCTGGTATAAATTATTTGATAATTTGAAAAGATACTCTTCCGCAATTAATCTGTCTTGGTAGAGCGTGCTGATCATTTCTTTAACCTCCTCTGTATGAACTCTGTCATTATAATTGCTGAGCAAAACCAGCAAACATAGACAAAAAAGAACTGCTGCCGCAGTTAATTTATTCTGTATACTATAAGTCCATTTCATACTGGCTAATTTTCATTTTTGTCAAATTGACTTTACATTATTCCTCTAATTCAGAGGCATTAACAGACAAGATATTATTTTCTTAATGAATATGCAAATGTTAATTTTTTAGTTACTGTTTCGGTTGAGACTCCTTTTTTTTTAAATATAAGAAAGGCCAAAATAGTTGCTTCAAACGAAGAGTAAATGTCAAAGAAGTCAAAAAAATCTGCTTATTTTATAAATACTTTTTGAAAACAGGCCAGAAGATAAATTATCATTTGTACTCTAAGGCATAAATTTAATAAATAATTAAAAATTCTTTCAAAGCATGATTTCTAAACATTTACAATCGATATTAACAAATCAAGATAATAATTTCTGTGTAATTGACTAATTTGTAATATATTACAAAAAATACTTAAATGTCAAAAAAGAAAATACTCCTTATCACGGGCGATTCTGGTGAAAGCTATGAATGTCTTTATGCCAAGCATCGCTTTGAAGAAGCTAATTATCAAGCTGTTATAGCAGCACCCTCAGTAAAAAGAATGAATTTGGTGATTCATGATTTTGAGGAAGGTTGGGATACTTATATCGAAAAACCGGGCTACGGAGTAGTTTCTGATATTGCTTTTACTGATGTAAAAACGGATGATTATATTGCTGTTTTATTGTTGGGTGGCCGTGCACCCGAATTTTTACGACACAATGCTAAGGTGATTGAAATTATTAGAGAATTTGACAAAGCCGAAAAATACATCTTTTCTATTTGTCATGGCATTCAAATCCTGACTGCTGCCGGCTTAGTAAAAGACAAAAACCTGACTTGCTACGAAAATGTTCGCTTTGAAGTGGAAACTTGTGGAGGAAACTTCGATGCTAAGCATGAAGCAGTACGAGATGGGCGTTATGTTTCTGGCCAAACGTGGCAGTCTCATCCTGATTTTTACAGACTCGTTTTTGAGTGCTTGAAAGAGTGATAATTTGGTAAAATGGGCTCATTTTAGTACTTATGCTCTAGACCTCGGCCTATCCCTGACAGGCCGAAATATAATTAACATCTTGCACCATAATGAGTGAAAATATTAAATTCGTTAATTCCAGTTTCATAGAACTTGGCAGATGGCCATCTATAATATTGAGGTTTTTTCACTAAATTCCAATGTTCACACAAAGGATTCAAATAAAAACAATCAATCTTCTGCTCAAACTTGGATGTAGATAAAAACAATCTTAAATCAAAATCATCCTTTAATCAATGCAATTAAAAACATTTGCACCTGTATTGATTTCCCAATAGGTTCCAATAGAAATATAAAAAGGTTTACTCCCACGGCGAGATAAGTCGCTGGATGTTTGAGTTTTCCGTATTTCCATGCACCCAACAGTAGCATTCCTACAATCAAGACTTGTGTAAAATAAATGGGGTTCATAATATTTATGTTGGGCCATTCTTTGCTGTGCATGCCTATGTATACATTTTGTATTCCACGACCTAAAGCGGGCATCATAATGATAAATACGGTTGAGATTAACCACCAAGCATGATTTTCAATTTGTTTTCTATGAATAATACTTTTGATAACGGCATAACCGAAGGCTGTCATCATCACAATTTCTACTACCGCCACCCCAAAGAAAAACCAAGGTTGAAAAGGCCCAAAACTTTCTGGTGTTTTTAATGCTAGTTGAGTGGTTACAATATCTCTGTTCATCATACTCAGTGCAGTTAAGCAAACGCCCCCAGCCAAAAATATGCCGATAATACCATTAGTTCTATGTCTGGCCATTTGGCCATGAGTAGCAAAATATGGCTGAATAATTAGATAAATATACCAAACTGTACCCGTCCAATAATGAATATGAACTGACCAAGCGTTATCAGAAAAATCGCCCCAATAATCCCTATAGATGCCAAATTGCATAAAAATCATCGGCACAACCATCCAAATGTGTAATGTTTTGTATTTATCCATGCTTAAAATAATTTACAATACTTTAACATTAACTCAGATACTACTCCTCGGCCTGTCCCCCGACAGGCCGAAACCAATCCAGTTATTAAAACTCCGGCAACCAAATCCTTTTACCGCCTTGCATCGCACTTTCGTGGGCCAGAATACCTACACTCGTCCAATTGGCAGATTGTGAGGCATTGGGAAAGGGGTCACGGTCTTCAATCAATGCTGAAATAAACTCATGAGCCAAATGTGGGTGCGAGCCTCCATGGCCACCCCCTTGAGCAAAACTTAGATGAGTGTGCTCGTCCGAATCATACACGCCTTTGCCTGTGAACGATTGGATTTCTTTAGGCAAGAGATGGGCATAATCAGGTGTGGATACCTTTTCAGGGATTTCCGGCTCTGGTTTTTTAGCAGTATGGATTACATGAGGCTCATCCTCAATCAAAGTCCACTCAAATGATTTTTTGGAGCCGTATACCTCAAAACTCTCCCGATATTGGCGTGCCACATCAAACAACGAACGATATACATAAGCGGATAAGTCGCTGTTTTTGAACTTAATATGTGCCGACTCCACCGCAAAAGGGGAGTTATGGATTTTGATTAAATCTTCCGAAATAGTACCCGAACCAAAGCAAGAAACATAGTCTGCTTCCAACTTCAAAAGACCAGCAACAGGCCCTACACAATGAGTGGCATAGTGCATAGGAGGGAGGCCAGGCCAATAATCAGGCCAGCCTTCCATGTCTTGTTGATGGCTGGCTTTCAAGAATTGCACTTTACCCAGTTCACCTTTTTCGTATAGCTCTTTTACAAATAGAAATTCACGGGCATATACCACGGTCTCCATCATCATGTACTTTTTGCCAGTTTCACGACAAGCCTTTACAATGGCAGCGCAATCTTCGACAGAAGTAGCCATGGGCACGGTACAAGCAACATGCTTGCCGGCATAAAGTGCTTTTAAAGTTTGTTCAGCGTGATTAGGAATAGGCGAATTGATATGTACCGCATCAATATTGGGGTCTTTCAATAATTCATCATAATCGGAATAACGTACTTCAATACCAAATTCATCGCCAATTTTATTGAGGTTTTCAACATTTCTTTGGCAAATAGCATACATATTGGCATGAGGATGCCTCTGATAAATAGGGATAAATTCGGCACCAAAACCAAGGCCGACAATTGCGATGTTTATTTGTTTCATAGTATTTTTTGTAATTTTTATGTTTGCTAGTTTGGGAGTTTGAAATAAGTTTGAAAGTTTACGAGTTTATTAGTTTTTCAGTTCAAAACCAAAATTAGGTATTAAACTTACAAACTCTTTTTTATAAACTCCAATCCATCCCGCATCAATTGCTCTTCACTTTCAAACATTTGTCGCCAAATATTGGCGGCAGGTAGTTTGGGAGAAAAAGCTTCGATAGATAAAACCCCTTGATAGTCAATGTCTTTAATAGCCTGAAAAACTCCTGGCCAATCCACATTTCCTTTTCCTGGGGTACTTCGGTCATTTTCAGAAAGTTGGATAAAATCGATTCGATCACCCGCTTTTCTGATGGCGTCACCGATATTTTTTTCCTCAATATTCGCATGGAAGGTATCAAACATGATTTTGCAATTCGGTCGGTTCACCTCATCGACAAATCTGATTAGTTCATCCGTGCAAGAAGTGAGGTACAATTCGAAGCGATTGAGATATTCAATGCCGAGCGTAATACCCATTGAATCAGCATATTCGGCTAGTTCTCGAATCGCTTCAACTCCCCAGTTCCATTCTTCCTCCGTTGCAGATTTACCCGTAAAAAGGCCCAAAGCAGAATGATAAGGCCCCATTAATTTATCTGAACCCAATATTACTGCACAGTCCACACATTCTTTCAGGAATTTTAAACCAGCTTGGCGAACTTCATAATCAAGGCTAATCAAATTGGTATCCCCTCCACAAAAGGTGTCACAAACACGCTCTAAACCTAGTTGATCCAACTTTTTTCGCCAGGCATACCAGTGCTCAGGATGGGTATTAAAAATCGGAACTTCCACCCCATCAAAGCCGATTTCTTTTATTTGTTCCAGAACTGGAAAAAGGGATTCATCCACATCAGTTCCCCAAAGGAGGAGATTCATGTAATACTTCATAGGTCTAATAATAATTAATCCTACAATATTATTATAAAGTATTCACAAAGCTGTTATTAGTTATTCGGAAATATTGAAAAATTAAATTTAACAATATTGATTAAAGAATAGTAAGGTCTCTTTGATATGTTCCGACCAATATTCCCAAGTATGGCCACCCTCATTTTCTTTATAAATATGAGGAACATTTTTCTCTAGTAAATCGAAATGTAATTTCCGATTGGCCTCAATTAAAAGATCGTCCGACCCACAATCAAATCGAAAAGGGGCTAATTGGGTTCTATTATTGAGTATTTCACGAAGCACACTTGTTTCTAAAATCACGGACACTTTTAGCTTTTCAAAATCTTCTACAAATAGTTTCATTTGTGAAAATTCTGTAATGGACGACAATCCAGAAAAGGCTTTAAATTTCTCAGGATATTTTGCCCCCAATCTCATGGCTCCATAGCCACCCATTGAAAGACCTGTGATAAAAATTGGTATGTCGTCGGAAATTTGTGGGTTTTGTTCCTTAACCACTTGAATCACCTCTTCCACAATCCACTTTTCATAATCCTCCGTATGATGAGGTAAATACCCGCTACCATCACCAAAAAGCCCATCGGATGGCATAACCAATAGCGTTGGTTTTATTTGCTTTTGGTCCATTAATTTTTGAGTGGTCGTGTACACATTTCCTTTCAATGCCCATGCCCAATGGCTGCCATATACCCCATGTAGCAAGATTACAATTCCTGCGAAATTATAGCAATCTTCGGGTTTAAATAGGGTAATGTCAGCCCGCTTTTTCAGCGCATTACTTTTAACCGTAATGAATTCAAGTCTATGAAATACAGCCTTTTCTGTTGTGAAAAACTCACTCATTTTATCTCTTTAAAATACAATTACTCCTTTGGCATTTATACCGGTATGCATGTCATCAAAAGCTTTTGACAAATCTTCAAGGCAATAAGTTTGAGTAACCATTTTATCCAAAATTAAATCTCCACTTGCATATAAATTTTGTAAAATGGGAAAATCAATTTGTGGCCTGCTTTTGCCATATAAAGGGTTGATATAAATTTTATCCCATTCGAAAAGATTCATGTCAATGGTAATTTCTTGCTCAATTCCACTCACTTGTATGGCCATTCCAGCATTGCGAATCATAGCCAACGGAGCAGCACCAAGCTCGGGAATGGCGGTACATTCAAAAGCATAGTCCGCCCCTCGGCCGTCAGTCATTGTTTTCACTATTTTGGCAGCATTTAATAATCCAGTATCTTTCATCTCAGCTAAAATAATGTCAGTAGCACCGTATTCTTTGGCCATTTCAAGCCTAAGTGGGTTGATATCTATGGCTATAATTTTTGCAGCGCTCGCAATTCTAGCTCCTTGAATTACATTCAATCCAACACCTCCTGTACCCAAAACCACCACTGATGAACCAGCTACTACTTTAGCAGCATTCACCACTGATCCATAGCCCGTCATCACTCCACAGCCCACAATAGCAGCCGAAGCAAAGGGCATTTCTACATGGATTTTCACACATGCGGCTTCTCTCACCACCGCATATTCTGCTATGGTGCCCAAACTAAATGACCTTTCTATTGGAACGCCATTTAAAGTGGAAGTTTCGATTCTGGCATGGCCACCTGCCAGTTTATTCCCCGCAGTTACTGCTGAATTTCGCTCGCATATATGTTCATTACCGATATTGCACTGAAAGCAATCATAACAGGGAATCGCCCAATTGAGCATTACTTTGTCCCCAATATTGAATGATTTTACTTTTTCGCCAATAGCTACAATTACGCCTGCACCCTCATGACCCATAATTAAGTGTTTTCCCCAATTTTTTGAATCCCAATCGGTATGGCAAATGCCTGCGGCCTTTATTTGCACCAAAATCTCATCGTTTGTAGGCTCAGACACCTGAATTGTTTCTATGGAAAAATTTCCAAAACCATCGGCTATAGCCGCTTTGCAAGAAATCATTTTTGGTAAGTGATGGGATTAATTTCTGTATTGATTACTTCGCCAATTTTGGCTCCAGGGCACCAAACCTCCCAGTCTTTTTGCTGGTTTTCGTTTTCTGGTGCTTTCAAAATCATGTCTTTATCCATGAAAATCACGGTCATCACTTTTCTCATTTTATCAGTTTGATTGGCACCAGCCCGATGAAAAACCCAACCAGAGTGGAAGCTTACTTCTCCTAAGTCAAAGGGTTCAATTACATGCTTAAAATCAGTGACTCTTAGTTTTTGTTGAATTATCGTTTCACTTTCATCACCAATAGCCAATTCTCTGCCTTCCACTATAGCATGGCTTCCCGCACTAAATTCTAGTGGCCCCATTTCAAGAGGTATTTCTTGAAGTGGAATCCAAGCGGTAACGGTTTTGTCAGTCGAAAGTGGCCAGTAATATTGGTCGGCATGCCATGGGGTAATCCCACCACCACCTTCCTTAAAAAGCGC
>JAZKGO010000062.1:5419-6595 GCA_040385875.1 Bacteroidota bacterium | reverse complement strand
TGATTGAAAAATATTATCCAAATATATATTCGATTTATGCAATGAAGGCAAAATTAAACAATTAACCAATACTTTTTGTAGGCTTTTACTTTCAAAAAAATTTAAAATACTAAAGCACAAAAAAAGCTCCAAAATAGGAGCTTTTTTAAAATAATTTTTAAATAGATTTTATACCTCTGGACTTTCATTTACTACCTCAGCTGATTCAGGCTCAGGAATAATTTCCTGAGGTTTAACCACTTCAGGTTTATTCATAAAAGCTTTGTAAGTAGTATCTTCTGTGAATGGTCTTTTGCCAATTAATCTTTCTAAATCGTTTTGAAAAAGTACTTCTTTAGTCAATAATTCCTGAGCAATTATTTCCAATTCATCTCTTTTACCTCTCAACAATTCGAGCGTTCTTTGGTAGGCATCCTCAATTATTTTCCTTACTTCTTGATCTATTTCTCTGGCAGTTTCCTCTGAATAAGGCTTATTAAAAGTCATATCAGCTTGTTTGGAGTCGTAATAAGAGATATTTCCTAATTTCTCACTCATGCCATAAATCGTAACCATGCCATAAGCCGATTTTGTGATGCGTTCCAAATCGGAAAGTGCCCCAGTTGTGATTTTGCCAAATACAATTTCTTCTGCAGCACGACCTCCTAATGTCAGACACATCTCATCCAAAAGCTGTTCAGTTCTGTATAAAAATTGCTCTTTAGGCAAATACTGTGCATAACCCAAGGCAGCAACCCCTCTCGGAACAATTGATACTTTTACCAATGGATTAGCGTGTTCCAAAAACCAACCAGCAACGGCATGACCTGCTTCGTGATAGGCTACTATTTTCTTTTCATCTGGTGAAATAATTTTAGTTTTCTTTTCCAAACCACCAATTACCCGATCCATAGCTTCCTGAAAATCAAGCATATCCACTGCAGTTTTGTTTCTACGTGCGGCTATCAAAGCAGCTTCGTTACATACATTGGCAATATCAGCACCTGAGAAACCAGGGGTTTGACTTGCCAATTCTTTAGGATCCACATCAGCTGAAAGTTTCAAAGGTTTTAAATGCACTTTGAATATTGCCTCACGACCGACGATATCTGGCTTGTCGATTGAAATCATTCTATCAAAACGACCTGGACGCAAAAGTGCCGAATCCAGTACATCAGGGCGGTTGGTAGCTGCTAA
>JAZKGO010000062.1:2445-5319 GCA_040385875.1 Bacteroidota bacterium | reverse complement strand
GAGAAGAATGGTACACCTGCTTCACCGGCTACAGCCTTGGCTAATAACGTTTTACCTGTTCCTGGAGGACCAACTAATAAAGCTCCCTTTGGAATTTTACCTCCCAAATCGGTAAATTTTTTCGGTTGTTTCAAAAACTCTACAATTTCTTGAATTTCCTCTTTGGCTTCGTCCAAACCTGCGACATCGTTAAATGTGATTTTAACTTTAGCCTCTCCATCAAAAAGAGTGGCTCTTGACCTTCCAATATTGAATAATTGACCACCAGGACCACCTGCTCCACCCATTCGGCTGAACATGATATACATGAAAACGATAAAAAATATAATTACTCCATAATTCATCAAAAATGAAAGTATACCATTTGGTGATTCTTTTTTGGGATAAATTCTTTCGGTATCTGGGAATTGCTTTTGTTGTTCTTTTATTTCTTCCATAAAGGAATCGGAAGTCACAAACTCGACCATATAATGTGGACCAGTATTGGTAGTAGTTTGGCCTGTTAAGCCAGGCTCTGTGGTGGTTTGAACATTGTATTTTTTTACTGCCTCTGGAGTGAGTGTCACTTCACCCATATCATCAGAAATAATGGCAACTTCCTGAATCTCATGCTTCTTTAATAAATCAAAAAACTCTTTTTGATTGATATTTTTTAAAGTACGATTGTTGTTAAAAAGGGTGAGGCTTAATACCGCAATTACTAGGGCCGCAATTAACCAACCCTGAATGCTTGCTGGTTTTTTGGGCATTTTGGGTAATTTTGGCGTTTTAGGACTGTTATTTGAATCGTTTGACATTTTTATTATTTAAAAAATCTTATTATTTAGTTTAATTTCATCTGAATGCGCAATAGGTTTTAAACGCATTATTTTTTTTAATTGTTCAGATGAATTTTTGTCTTATTGTAAATGGCTATTTTTTAATGATAAATGGCAATTAATTTGGTAAATACGTAATTTCGGCATCGCCCCAAAGTTCTTCCAATCTGAAAAAATCTCTTTTCTCTTTTTTGAAAACATGGGCAACTACATCAATATAATCAAGCAAAATCCATTCTTTATTTTCTTTGCCTTCTTTGTGATAGGGGTTTTGATTTAAGGTTTTGTGTACTTCAAAGTCTATCGAATCGCCAATGGCATCAATTTGAGTGTCTGAAGTACCTGAGCATATCACAAAATAATCGGTAAACGCATTTTTTACTTTTCTTAGATCCATCACCACTATGTCAGATCCCTTTTTTTCTTGCATTCCTTTTACTATAATATTACTAAGTGATGTTGAGGAGGTAATATCAGTTGATTTTTTTTCTTTTTTGGCCATAATCCCTATCTGAGGAACAATTTAATTTGATAGCTAGATTAAAATCTTGCGGATTTCAATCGATATTTTTCTAGATAATTTTATTTTATTATTAAATAATCAGCTTCTTTACTGTTGGAAAAGTATGATTTAAAAACTAAATTTAATAATTAACAAAGTTACGAAAGAAAATTGTACAATATTCAGCCCAAAACCTTAATTGTAGGTAAAACAATAAAATACCTGCCATCTTGTCACTCTACAAATGTATGGTGCGCCAATTATGTTGAAAATGAAAGTGTTTCCGAAGGGTTTGCAGTTTATACCCCCCATCAATTTGAGGGCAAAGGTCAGAGGGGTAATAAATGGGAATCGGAAATCGGCAAAAATATTACAATGTCCATTTTTTTAAAGCCCAACTTTCTGAAAGCCTCTGATCAATTTCAACTAAATATGGCGATTTCTTTAGGGATTTATGAAGCTATTTCAAAATATTTGAACGAAGATTTGAAAATTAAATGGCCCAATGATTTGTACTTTGATAACTCAAAATTGGGAGGTATTTTAATTGAAAATACAATTTTTGGCTCCAATTTGAATACCTCTATTATTGGTATTGGTTTGAATATCAATCAAATACAATTTGAAATAAGTCATGCCACTTCTATTAAAAAAATATTAGGTGCAACAATTGACCTTGAAATTGGCGAAATTATGTCTCTGATTTTTGAAGGCATTGAAAAATATTATTTGAAGTTAAAATCTGGAGAGATTGATGCAGTAAGGCTAGAATTTTTAGAAAAGTTGTTCAGAATAAATCAATGGCATTATTATCGAAAAAATGACCAAGAGTTTAGTGGAAAAATTATAGGCGTTGATAATATTGGAAGACTCAAAATGGAGACAGAAACGAGTGAAGAACTATTTGATTTTAAGGAGGTTGAGTTTATTATTTGAACTGAATTAAACTATTTTTTTGCTTTTTTTGAATTGGATTCCATTCTAAATTGTACAATTCTGGTAATCAAATCCAATGGCATAGGCTTATCCAACGGAAACTGAACAGAGCCTTTACCCGTTTTATATTTCGAAAACTCTTCTTTAAAAGTTTCCATCCCAATGGGCGCTGGATAAAAGCCAATATGATTTTTGAAGCCTGCAAAATACACTAAATAAACCCCATTCAATTTGAAAGTGGGAATCGCATAACTAATTGATTCTACTGCATCCGGAACTACTGCTTTGATAGTACTTCGCACCAATTCCAAAACTTTTTGGGTTTCAATGGGGAATCCTGAAATATATTCGTCGATGGTAGAGGCTTTTTCCATAATGTAATTTTTTCAGTAGAGATTTAAGCAAATTAAAATTAAGAATAAAATTATTCAGTTGTATATTCGAACCTCATTTTGCTTAAATTCGGTAGGTATTTTTTTGTTCTTTTTGATTCATAATCATACAATAATTGACCCAAATTTTTCATAAATGGAAACCCTATTTGATCATAATCATATTTATCGTCGTTGAAAATTTGATCCTCATTGCAGTAGATTACTGCTGAAACGAAAAATTCAA
>JAZKGO010000062.1:0-2345 GCA_040385875.1 Bacteroidota bacterium | reverse complement strand
ATTCAGGAAATATCAAAGATTTTAGGAGAGTATGTTGATCGATTAAGGCAAATTTATTTTTCAGTATGAAATCAAATGGTTCATTGACTAATTTTTCATCTGGTCCAAAGTACCCAATTCCTTTTTTAATTGGTTCTTTTGGGAAGAAATTGAGTTCATTGTATTGGCCTTTTTGCGAATAAAGCAAAGCGTTTCCATTATAAAATTCAATTGGATTGGTATGTTTGTTTTGCTCAACACTCAGGGCGATTTGAAGTCGGTGCATTATTCTTGTATTGGTATAACCTTTTTTCCAAAGACTTTCATTGAAATCTTTCTGACCAATGAATTCATAAAGTCGATTAAAAGCATCATTATCACTCACCATCAATATTTTTTTGATATAATGGGCAATGGAAGGAAGCCCGTTTTGAGAAGTACTGTCAGTCGAAACCGAAGTTTGTTTTTCAAAATCAGTTTTGGTAATCATGGCTGACTCTTTTGATAAGCCTTTGATATTGAGCTTATTAATTTTTTCAAGTGCCAATAAACAAGCGGGCAATTTCACCGTACTAGCGGGGTAGAAATAGTGATTGGCATCCGCTTGATAGGAATATGTTTTAAAACTGGGCTTGTTTTTATGATTCCTATTTATTTGAGTAAAAAAAATCTGAACTTCATATTTCCCTTTGTTTTTAAGGATATTTTCAAAATGCTGAGGTTGCGTTTCCATCAATTTTTCCAGAAAATTGTCTTGAGTATTTCCTAAAAATGAAATGAAATTAAGCATAAAAAGTAGTAAGATATTTTTCATTTGTGGTGAAATTTGTTCAACGAATCAATTAATAAATCTAAATCGTTAAAATTATGTAAACTGCTAATAACCAATCTTGTAACAGCCTTGTCAGTAGGATTTGGGTAGCCAAAGCTTGGTACTAAAATGTTTTTCGAAAGCAGATAAGCAGGCAAGCCTTCACTATCAAAGCAATAGGCAGGATGGCCCTTCAGATTGCCAAGTCCGATAATCGCATTCAAATTTTTGTTAAAATAGGCAATGTTCTTTCTTAAAACCTGCAGAGCTGATTGATAAATGTTAGCAGCCGATGCACAGGCATAGGTATAAGCAGGTGCAATTGGCGAGCAAGCCGAGAAAAAAGCAGACTGTTTGATGGATTTGATTAGTTGTGAATCACCAAAAATAACCCCTCCTGGCACTCCTAAAGCCTTATTGAGTGAAGCTACAACAATTATATTTACGTTTGCATTGTGTGAAACTGAAGAATAAACCCCTTTACCGTTTTCGTTCATAACTCCCAAAGAATGCGAATCATCGATTACAAGATTGATTATTCTGTTAGCTGTTAAATTTTGCACCCAATCAAAATTATAATTTTCAAAATGAGGCGAGGAAACAGAATCTGCTAAGATTGTAACCACCTCCGCTTTTGTTTGACTAATCTGATCGTTGATCGTATTAATAAAATCTTTAAAACTACTCCCATTGGCCTGATAATCGGCTGTCCATAAGGCTGGATGAACTTTCGGGGCGTGTATAAATAGTCCTTTTGGATACTGATTTTGAAGAAAATTAATCACCATTTGCCCAGCTAACATACCAGAGGATACGGTAACGGCACTGGGTGCTTTTACAAATTCGGATAGAAAATTTTCCACCGCATTATAGATTTCTAATTGCAGGGTATTGTTTCGTGAACTGCCCCAATTGGATCCATATTGTTCTAATCCGACTTTTATAAGTTGCTGAAAATTAGCATTGTAAGGTATTCCTAAGTAGGAGGTACCTCCAAACCAAAGGTATTCTCCTTGATGGGTTAAAACCGTTCGACTTGGTATTTTTTGGATAGGGAACAATTTGTTTAGTTATTGTTTTAGTTAAATTAATCGGGCGCCTGTTCCATTTTCATTGGCATAAATTACTTTTCCATATTCAATTGTAATGCCAGTTGAAATAGTATCGTTCACTAACAATGGGCCATCCATATCCACATAGTCAAGCAATGGCAATAAATGAGCAATGGCTGAGCAGCCAATTGTACTTTCTGTCATGCAGCCTACCATGGTTTTCAGCCCTAGCTTTTTGCCTTTTTCGATCATTCGCAAAGCGGGTGTCAAGCCCCCACACTTCATCAATTTGATATTAATACCATGAAAATATTCTGCACATTTTTCTACATCAGCTTCCAAAATACAAGATTCATCCGCAATAATGGGCAAAACAGAGAATTTTTTCACTTGCGACATGCCATTCCAATCATTTGCTTTAAGTGGTTGTTCAATAAATTCGACCCCCAATTCTTTTAGTTTAGGGGCAAAATCTATCGTTTGGCTGGCCGACCAAGCGGTAT
>JAZKGO010000061.1:21121-36537 GCA_040385875.1 Bacteroidota bacterium | reverse complement strand
ATTATTTCTGCCTAAAAAAGCATTGAATAGGTACCCCTTGAAATCCAAAGTGCTCTCTAATCCTATTTTCTAAAAACCGCTCGTAAGGTTCCTTGATGTATTGAGGTAGGTTGCAAAAAAACAAAAATGTTGGAATCTGAGCGGGTACTTGGGTGATGTATTTAATTTTGATAAACTTACCTTTCATAGAAGGCGGTGGATAGGCCTCAATTTCTTTGAGCATCACTTCATTTAATACTGATGTGGTAATTTTCTTCACCTTATTATCATATACTTCCATGGCCTTTTCAACCGCTTGGAATATTCGCTGTTTTTCTAAAACAGAGGTAAATACAATGGGCATAAAATTCATTGGGGCTAATCTTTCACGCCATACCTTTTCCATTTGTGCAGCGGTATTAGATTCTTTTTCCAATAAATCCCACTTATTGGCCATTATAACAATCCCTTTCTTCGCTTTATTGGCCATCCCAATAATGTTTATGTCCTGATTCTCCAACCCTACTGAAGCATCAAAAAGAATAATAGCTACATCGCATTCCTCCAAAGCCTTAATCGATCGAAGCACCGAATAATATTCGATATTGTCATCAATTTTGGCTTTACGACGAATCCCAGCGGTGTCGGTCAGGATAAATTCTTTGCCATATAATTTGTAACGAGTATTGATGGCGTCACGTGTGGTACCTGCAATATCGGTAACTATGCTCCTTTCACGACCCAAAAGTGCATTCAAAAAAGAGGATTTACCCACATTTGGGCGACCCATAATGGCTATTTTGGGAATATTTATATCTGGATTTTCGATTCCTTGTTCCTCGAAATGGGTAATCACTTCGTCTAAAAGTTCACCGGTTCCACTTCCATTTTCAGAGGAAACCTCATAAGGAGTGCCTAATCCTAAACTATAAAATTCGACAGCACCCAATCCTTTTTCGAAAGTATCTGCCTTATTAGCCACCACAATGACTGGTTTTTTTGACTTTCTCAATACATGTGCAAAATCAGTATCCATATCGGTGAGGCCTGTGATACAGTCCACCACAAAAAGCAGTACATCTGCTTCCTGAATGGCCAGTTCTACTTGCTCACGAATGGCCCCCTCAAAAATATCTTCCGAGCCAGAAACATAACCCCCAGTATCAATTACTGAAAAATACTTATCGCACCATTCGCCATAACCATAATGTCGGTCACGGGTTACGCCGCTCACATTGTCCATGATGGCTTTGCGCTGCTCTACTAAACGATTGAAAAGGGTGGATTTGCCCACGTTGGGGCGGCCAACAATGGCTACAATATTTGACATGAAAAAAGAAATTTGGCCCCTCGGTTTAATTAAAAACCTCTCTGTTGAGCAGGTGAAAAAAAATTGTTTTATAACTTTTCGTATTTTACTTAAATTTCAATAAAGTAAAATATTTGAAAAATCGATCTAATTCATTGTTTTTGAAATAGTTTGCAAAGGTACGGGAAATAATTGGGATTATAGTAATTGTGTTTTTCTAAGAGGGTTGATTCAAAATAATGAGAGTTGGCTAATCTTTGTTAATCCAATCATAAAATTTTAAGCTATTTTCCAAACGTTCAATGGTTTTGATTACTCTTTCCACTTTAGTTTCCATTTTTTTTGAATTTTCAATCCAGTCAATATAGTACTTTTGATTACTAGCCGACAGCGATTGGAAAAACTGATGTGCTTTTGGCGAATCTAACAGGGAAATCAAAAATTCCTCGGGGATCTCAAGTGGTGATTCATCAGCATACAAAGTTACCTGTACATAGTCGCCTTCTTTTTTCGAGATTTTTTTGCGAACTGAAGCATTCAAAGGCAAGATCATTCCTTTTTCTTTGGCAGGCAGTAAGTTGTACTGCTTCAGCTCGAAGGTATCAATAAAGCCTCTTACTCTAAAACTCCCCTTGCCAGTTTTTCTAATATTTGGGAAATCTGAAATAAGGACATAAGTCAAATCGCTCATTTTAAATCCACTTTGTGCGATTCTTTTTTGGATTAAATAATTGTTGTTGATTATTGGGGTTTCTTGCATTTACTAATTTAAGGCAATCTAAAATTTATGCTGACTTCTGTTATCAATAAAAGTTAAGAGGAAGATTTTATTTTTTATAATTTCATAAATTAGAGAATTGTGTTCGTCTATCAGGCATTTTCTTAGGCCAAGGATTTTTGATTCTGGGCAAACATCATTGTTGTTTTTTATTCTTACTAAAAGGCTATCAACTTTAGACTGAAATGATTCAAGAACAAAAGAAGGCCATGACTCTAAAAGATAATCAACAACATTATAGTAGGTTTCTAATGAAGTTGCAGTCCAAACTACTTCCATTATTTGGACTTTGATTTTATATAATCTTTAATCATTTCATTGGCAGTCTGCTCGGAATAAACTTTATTTTCTTCAATATCCCTTTTTCCCTTACTAATTAATAAAGTATGGTTTTCGGTCAATTGATTTCCCCAATCAATCTGTTGCTCTTTAAAATTTAAAAAATCGATAAATTTATCCACTTCTTGCAAAAGTGAATCAGGTAAAGAATTTATCTTTTCTTTAATATCCGCTGTTGAAATAGCACTCATAATCAATTGTTTTTTTATACAAATATGTGAAATAATTATTGTAATCTCATATGATTTTGTCTTAATTTGAAATTCTAACTCATCCCCCAATCACTGCCACCAAAGCCTTAATCTTTGCTTCAGCATCAGCTAATTTCTGTCTTTCCTTTTCAATAATTTCTGGTTTGGCATTAGCCACAAAACGTTCGTTGGCCAGCTTGGCTTCCACTGATTTTTTGAAACCTAAGTTGTATTCTAATTCTTTTTTGGCATTGGCAAGCTCTTCTTCTGGGTTAAGTTCAGAGGCTAAATTGATAAAAAATTCATCGGCTTTTATAACGAACGAAAGGGCATTTTCTAGTTTTTCAGACACAAATTGGATCTTTTCGATGTTTGCCAACTTAATAACAATCGACTCAATTTGTTGATAACGAGCTGGTTCTAAAGTTTTTATTGCAATTGGAAGTATCGTTTTCGGAGAAATTTGTTTGGTATTTCTAATCTCTCTCACTTTTGAAACTATCGCAAAAAGTATCTCAAAATCAGCTAAAACTTTTTCATCAATCTCACCAGCTTTTGGATAATCCGAACGGCAAATTGATTCGGTTGAGCCTCTTTTAGTAATTTCTTGCCAGATTTCCTCCGTTATAAATGGCATATAAGGATGTGCCAACCGCATCAATCGATCAAAAATTTCAATCGTGGCATCATATGTAGCTTTATCAATTGGTTGCTCATAAGCTGGCTTAATCATTTCGAGGTATTTACCACAGAAATCGTCCCAAATCAAATTATAAATAGTGAGCAAAGCATCTGATATTCTGAATTTGGCAAAATGGTCTTGAACTTCATTAATTGTTTGATTCATTTTTGAATGGAACCAGTTGATGGCTAAAATATTAGCTTCTTCAGACTTCTGCCTTTCTGGTGAAATGTTGGCAGACCAACCCTCCACCAATCGATAAGCATTCCAGATTTTATTGCAAAAATTGCGGCCTTGTTCTACCAATTTCTCATCATACATGAGATCATTGCCCGCTGGTGAGCTAAACAACATTCCAGTGCGAACGGCATCCGCTCCGAATTGGGCAATAAGGTCGAGTGGGTCGGGCGAATTGCCTAATGATTTACTCATTTTGCGCCCGAGTTTATCCCGTACAATTCCGGTTAAATATACATTTCTAAAAGGCAGCTCTCCTCGCCACTCATAGCCGGCGATAATCATACGAGCCACCCAGAAAAACAAAATCTCAGGTGCTGTTACCAAATCATTTGTGGGATAATAATAGCTAATATCCTCATTATTAGGGTCTTTAATGCCATCAAAAACAGATATTGGCCAAAGCCATGAACTAAACCATGTGTCTAATACATCTGGGTCTTGGGTCAAATCTTCCTCTGTTAATGCAAAAAGTAGTAGTTCGTGCTGAGCCTTTCTCAAAGCTTCTCTTTTGGTTTTAGCCACAATAATGGTTCCATCTTGCAGATAATAAGCCGGTATCTGTTGCCCCCACCAAAGCTGGCGACTGATGCACCAATCATGTACGTTTTCCATCCAAGAGGCATACATATTTTTGAACTTGGGTGGCACCAAGCGAATATTATCGTTCATCACATTATCATAAGCTGGCTTGGATGCCTGCTCCATTTTCATGAACCATTGAAGGGATAGTTTGGGTTCTACCACTGCACCAGTCCTTTCTGAGGTTTTCAATACCGACTTATACTCTTCCATTTTCTCCAAATGCCCAGCCTCTTCCAGATCTTTCACAATATTTCTTCGTGCGGCAAAACGATCTTGCCCGACATAAAGCACTGCTTTTTCATTCAAAAAACCATTATCATCCAAAATGTCAATAACTGGTAATTTATGCTTCAAGCCCAACTCATAGTCGCTCAAATCATGTGCTGGGGTCACTTTTAGTGCACCAGTCCCAAAATCCATCGTTACATATTCATCTAAAATAATCGGTATTTCTCGATTGAGCAATGGTATTTTTACAGACTTCCCATGCAAATGAAAGTAGCGCTCATCATTAGGATTCACACAAATGGCCACATCCGCCATGATAGTCTCTGGACGGGTGGTGGCGATAGTTAAATAATTTTCAGGTTTCAGTAATGAGGTATCAGTAGCGCCATTTGCCTCCTCATTGCTGATACCCGAAACCTGATACCTAATATAGTACAACTTAGCCATTACCTCTTTTTCGATAACTTCTTCATCACTCAGGGCCGTTTTACCTTGCGGATCCCAGTTCACCATTCTTACGCCTCGGTATATCTGGCCTTTGTTATATAATCTTACAAAAGTTTCTATAACTGCTTCATAAAGAGAAGGTTCCATCGTAAATCGTGTACGATCCCAATCACATGAAGCACCTAATTTTTTTAACTGTTCCAGAATAATACCCCCATATTTATCCTTCCACTCCATTGCATACTTCAAGAATTCTTCTCTTGAAATATCCTTTTTTTCTATGCCTTTTTCTTTGAGCATAGCTACCACTTTTGCTTCTGTAGCAATGGAAGCATGGTCTGTTCCTGGCACCCAACAAGCCTCTTTGCCTTCCATACGTGCCTTCCGAATAAGCACATCCTGAATGGTATTATTGAGCATATGCCCCATATGTAACACCCCTGTCACATTGGGTGGCGGAATTACTATGGTATAAGGCTCTTTATCAGGGTTCGGTTTTGAAGCAAAAAACTTATTTTCAAGCCAAAACTTATACCATTTTTCCTCAATCTCTTGTGGGGCGTACTTTGCTGAAATCATTATTCGGTGTTGTATTTCGGATTTCAAATTTTCGAACTATCGTAGTCAAAATATCAGATTTCCTATTAAATGAGGCACAAAGATAGGAATTTTTTATAGTATAGGGGAATTTTGGCAATTCCAAATCCAGTTGAGATTGATACAAACCTTTCATTTATAAACAACCTAGCCTTCCTCCATCCACAGGCAAATTGATCCCAGAAATATAACTAGCTGCTGGCGAACAAAGAAATGCAACGGCCACACCAAATTCTTCTACCTCTCCAAAACGACCCATCGGAATGTCTTTTATTGAATTCTGATCCATTTGCTCTCTAGAAATATTTAATTGTGATGCTTTTGAATCCAAAACAGCATTCAATCTGGCCGTTTTATGATAGCCTGGCAATACATTATTGACCGTTATGCCAAACGGGGCCAATTCAGTGGCCAGTGTTTTAGCCCAATTGGCTACTGCTGCTCTAATTGTATTGGAAACGCCCAAGCCAGCAATGGGTACTTTTACCGAAGTAGAGATAATATTGACAATTCGCCCAAAACCAGCTGCTTTCATCCCTGGCACTACGGCCTGAATCAATAATTGATTGCACAATACGTGCGCTGAAAAAGTTTTGCTAAACTGTTCAATATCAGCCTCTAACATCGGGCCACCAGCCGGACCACCCGTGTTATTTACTAAAACATGCACAACATTCCCTGCCGAAATAAAATCACTTATCGCTTTAGAAACTGAATTAATATCAGAAAAATCGGCCACCAAATATCCGTGAACTTGGCTTTCTGATCGAGGCAAAAGACTTGTCACTTCCAATAATGCCTGTTCGTTTCTTGCCATTAAAGTTATATTTGCACCTAACTCAGCCAACTCAATTGCTGTAGCCAGCCCCAAACCTTGCGTGCTTCCACAAACCAATGCATTTTTTCCTTTTAAATCTAAATTCATATCCTTGATTAACTATTTATGATTACTTTGGGTCTTTGTGGCTAAATTAGATAAAAATTATTGAAAAAAGATGCCCTCTCTGAATGAAAGAAGCTATCAGGCAGAATTAATTGACGACTTAAATCTGAGCAACGATGCCCTTAGGCAAAACCTTGAAGAATTGGCCACTATTAATAAATGGCTAGGAGGCAATGAAGTTACTTTAAGTGGCTTGGGTAAAATATTAGTGGAGGCCTCACTTTCAGAAAAGACTCTTCGCATTGCGGACATTGGCTGTGGCGGAGGAGATATGCTGAAATTGATGGCCAATTGGCTAAAAAAAAGTCCTTTCAAAGCTGATTTTGTCGGAATTGATGCTAACCAATTTATGATTGATTTTGCAAAAAAAAGAACAATATCGCAAGCTAACATCAGTTATATTAAAGAGGATGCTTTCTCAGATAAACTGAAAGATTTGAACTTGGACATTGCGACGATGACACTTTTTTGTCATCATTTCACAGAAAATCAATTGATAGAGCTCTTCACAAATCTGAGAAAAAGCTGTCGTATTGGGTTGATTATTAATGATTTACATAGGCATTGGTTTGCCTATTACTCCATTAGTTGGCTCACGGCCATTTTTTCAAAATCCTATTTAGTAAAAAATGATGCCCGCCTTTCCGTTTGGCGGGGTTTTCATCAAAACGAACTAATTGATATTTTACAAAAAGCTGGTTTTGAAAAATTTACTATCCAATGGAGATGGGCTTTTCGTTGGGAGATTGTGGCTTGGAGTACGCCTTTTATTACAAATAGTGAAATAAATGAAACACAAAAATAACTTTAGCTGTTAGGTTAATGAGAGTAACCTTTAAAAAACAATTATATACGCATGAAATTCGCACTAATTAGTCTTTTAACAGTCCTTAGCTTTTCAATAGTTGCCCAAAGTGTGGACCACTCCGCATGGACTGCCATTTTGAAAAAAAATGTAAATACACAGGGCATGGTCAATTACAAAGCACTGGCTGCCGACCCAACTGCATTGAATGCTTACTTGGCAGTTTTAAGCCAAAATGAGCCGACCAAAAAGTGGACTACCAATGAAAAACTTTCCTTTTGGATCAATGCCTACAACGCCTTCACCATCAAGCTTATCTTGGATTATTATCAAGGTGGCAAGCTAAAGTCGATTAAGGATATTGGCACCATTATTCCCATTCCGAGAATCAACGATGGGTGGAGCAAAGCTTTTATAAAAATTGGCACTAAAACTTTGAGTCTCAATAATATTGAGCATGATATCATCCGGAAGCAATTTGCCGAACCTCGTATCCATGTAGCACTGGTATGTGCAGCCAAAAGCTGCCCTAAACTTCGCAATGAAGCTTTTATGCCTATTCAATTGCATGCTCAACTCGACGATCAATTCTATGATTTTGTCAATGACCCCACCAAAAATGTGGTAAGAGCCAACTCAGCAACCATTTCCCCTATTTTTGATTGGTATGGTAGTGATTTTACCAAAACCAAACCAATGGCCGACTGGATTAATAAATATGCCAAAACAAAAATGGCATCAGAAACGAAAATTAATTTCGGTGAATACAATTGGGAGCTTAATGAGTGGAAATAGGCCACTTCGGGCAAATGAAATCTTACTATTTAGCCAATTCTAGGGAAATATTCAGGCAAAGTGCCCAATTGGTGAAACAAATTATATCTTCAATTCCAACTTCTTCTCTGAATAGATTGTCTTCAATTAAAAAAAGCAATCATGAAAAAATGGACTTTTGTCTTGGTAATTCTTGTCTTTATTGCTTGCCAAAAAAGTATTTCTCCTGAACCTATTAATACTTTAGGCTTGTGGGGAGGCAGTGGCGTGCAATTAGAAGTAACTGAAAACAATTCGTTTTTTGATATGGATTGTGCCAGCGCAAATATCAACTCAAAATTAAAAACTACTGGTAATCAAGTAGTTGAACAATTTGGAACCTATACCTATGAGCACGGTGGACCCATTGCTATAGACGAAAAACCGGACCTGCACCCAGCAAAATTCAGAGGTAAAATAGTAAATGATTCAATGTTTATTTTTATTACTATTTTAGATCAAAAAAGAGCCGATATTTCACTCAATTTGAAAAGGAATTCTTCAGGCCTTGTTTTCAAATGTTTGTAGTTTTGCAATTGCTAATCCACCTGTCCTCTGAAGTTTCTTTTTATAAATAGCCTTTTTACAAATTGTATCCCAAACAAAGTTGTAATAAATGTGTAATTTTATCCGTCTTTTCTAAATCAAAATATGTTTAAAATTGCCAATAACAGCTTAGATGACTTCTCTTCTAGTTTTGAAGGGGAGTTTTATTTTGACAATTCGTCACAGCATGAAGGGTTAAAATTGGTTTACTCAACCGATGCCTCTGTGTATCAGGAAAAACCACTGGCAGTAGCAATTCCCCAATCAATTGCGGATATTGAAAAATTAATTCCTCTTGCTAAAAAACTAAAAACCACCCTTATTCCCAGAGCAGCGGGCACCTCACTAGCAGGGCAAGTGGTCGGCAACGGAATTGTGGTGGATATCTCCAAAAATTTCACCAAAATACTTGAAGTAAATAAAGAAGAAAAATGGGTTCGGGTGCAGCCTGGCATTATCCGCAATGATTTAAATGCCTATTTAGAATCTTACGGCTTACTATTTGGGCCTGAAACCTCCACTGCTAGCAGAGCCATGATTGGCGGCATGATTGGCAATAATTCTTGTGGGCTTCATTCAATTATATGGGGGGCTGTTCGAGATAATCTATTGGAAATCAACACTATACTATCAGATGGTAGTCAAGTCGTTTTTGGAGAATTAGATAAAAATGCTTTTGACCAAAAATGTCAGGGTAATACATTAGAGGCAAAAATTTATCAAGAAATAAAAGCGCTGATTCAAAATCCCGATAATCAGAAATCAATTAATGAGGGCTTCCCCAATAAAAAAATAACTCGTAGAAATACAGGTTATGCACTTGATACCGTATTGGAAATGTGGGAAAATCTTCAAAACGGGGGGCGCTTCAATCTTTGCAAATTAATCGCAGGCTCTGAGGGTACCCTTTGTTTTGTGACAGAGGCTAAACTCAAATTGATTGATTTACCTCCCAAAGAGGTGGCGTTGGTAAATGTACATTGCAGCACTTTCAGAGAATCGCTTTTGGTGAATTTAATTGCTCTCAAACACCAATGCTCGGCTTCCGAATTGATTGACAAATTGGTGCTCGACCTAACTGCTGGCAATGCAGAACAAACCAGAAACCGTTCTTTTGTGGAGGGAGACCCTGAAGCGATTTTGATGGTAGAGTTTTTCGCTGAAAATCAAGAATTATTGACAGAGAAAACCTCCCGATTTATTGATGATTGCCAAAAAGAAAATTTAGGATTTGCCTTTCCGATTTTATTAAATGACGATTGTAAAAAGGCCTGGGAACTCAGAAAAGCTGCTTTAGGGATTCTTTCAAACCAAAAGGGAGATACTATTCCCGCCAATCTGATTGAAGACTGTGCCGTTGCGCCAGAAGACCTCCCCGATTATATTGAAGAAATAGAACTATTGTTAAAGAAACATCATCTAAAATATTCGATTTCAGCTCATGCGGGTGCAGGTGAGCTGCATGTAACGCCCATGATGAACCTTCGAAATCAGGCTGGAAAAGACCTTTTTCGTACCGTTTTAGAAGAGACCACTCATATTGTTAAAAAATACAACGGCTCATTATCTGGTGAGCATGGCGATGGACGATTGCGTGGCGAGTTTATTCCATTTATGATGGGGGAAAAAAATTATCAATTATTCAAAGAGGTTAAATATATTTTTGATCCAGAACAAATTTTCAATAAAGGCAAAATCACCAACACCCCTGCCATGAACGAATACATGCGGGTGGAGGAAGAAACAAAATCTCAGATAATTCCAACTATTTTTGATTTTACAGAAGACGAAGGTATCTTAAAATTAGCCGAAAAATGTGTTGGTTCTGGTGATTGCCGTAAAACCGAGATTACTGGGGGAACGATGTGCCCAAGCTATATGGCCACCCGAGCCGAAAAAGACAGTACCAGAGCTAGAGCCAATATGCTGAGACACTTCTACAGTGATGAGTTGACAGAAGTGAGTGATAATTCAAATATTACTCACAACTCGCAACTTACAACTCGCAACTTACAACTCGCAACTAAAGAGGTGCTTGATTTATGCCTCTCCTGTAAAGCTTGCAAAACGGAATGCCCATCGAGTGTGGATGTGACCAAAATGAAAGCTGAGTTTATGCAAGAATATTATGAAAAAAACGGCGTTCCTTTTCGATCCAAATTAATTGGTAATTTCACAAGAATGATGAAATTGGCCTCCATTGCACCATGGGCTTATAACTTTATTTATGAGAATGAGTTTTTGAGAAAAATCGCCAATAAAATGGTGGGTTTTCATCCAAACAGAACAATGCCCCATTTGGCGAAGGAAACATTCAGAAAATGGAACAAAAGGCAACAGGTTTCAGGTTTCAAGCATGAGGAAAAAGAAAATTTATCACTTATCTCTCATCAGTCACCATTCAAAAAGGTTTATCTTTTTACAGACGAATTTACCAATTATAATGATGTGGAAGTAGGCAAAAAACTGGTATTACTTTTACAAAAACTTGGATATGAGGTAGTTGTACCCGACCACTTAGAGTCGGGCCGTACTTATTTATCAAAAGGCTTGGTAAAAAAAGCACAAAAATTAGCCATTGAAAATGTAACCAAATTGAAAGGATTGATTACTGCCGATACTCCGTTGGTTGGCATTGAGCCTTCTGCCATTTTGACTTTCAGAGACGAATATTTGGACTTAGTGCCAACTTCACTGAAAGCAGAGGCTGAGCAAATTGCCAAAAATAGTTTTCTTTTTGAAGAGTGGTTTGCATTAGAAATAGAGAAAGGAAATATTAAAAAAGAGCAGTTCACAAAAGAGAAGCGATTGATAAAATTGCATGGCCATTGCCATCAAAAAGCAATGACTAGTCTGGTGCCTAGTAAAAAAGCGATGAGTTTACCTGAAAATTATGAGGTTCAGCTCATCCCTTCTGGTTGCTGTGGCATGGCTGGGTCCTTTGGGTACGAGGAGGAACATTATGAAGTTTCCATGAAAATTGGAGAGTTGGTGCTGTTCCCCACAATTCGTCAACAGCCTAATAATGTGATCATTGCAGCATCAGGTACTAGTTGTAGGCATCAGATTTTGGACGGAACCAGCAAAGTAGCCCAACATCCTATTGAGGTTTTATATGAGGCTTTATTGTGACGACTAAAACCTATCCACCTCAAACATACCTAAATTCAATTCAGGCTTTTGTTCTAAAATTATTTCACTGATCAACTTACCTGTAGCGGGGGCTAGGCTCAGCCCCATCATGGCATGGCCAGTCGCCACTGAAAGGTTTTTGAATTTTTTACTACGCCCAATATACGGCATTCCATCGGGTGAGCAAGGCCGTAAGCCATACCAAACTTCCTGTTTATCAGGCATTTGCAGTTCATAGTTGGGATAAAATTCTGGGACAGACTTTACAATTCCACGAACTCGATTCATATTTATTTGGCTATTAATTCCTCCAATTTCCATCGTGCCTCCAAACCTAACCAAGTTTTGTCCCATCGGTGTGATGGCTACTCTTGCTTCTAATAATATGGTAGGAATATGGATTGTTTTACCCTCTTTTTGATTTTTAGTGATTGAATACCCTTTACCCGCTTGCATGGGTAGGGAAAGTTTAAGCATTTGGGCGACTTGCTGTGACCAAGAGCCAGTTGCCAATATTAGTTCGTCACAAGCTAGATTTAGGGTTTCATTATTGGCTTTTTGGATGACTTTTATTGCCGTTACCTTTTCAACATTTGATTCAATTGCTACTACTTCTGTATTATAAATAAACTTGACTCCCTTTTTTTCAAGAAAACTTTTAAGATTGCTAACCAATTGATTGGGGTATAAATGAGCATCCCCCGGATAATAAATCCCACCCATTACATCAGGCTTTAACTCAGGCTCTAATTGATGTATTTCATTTAATTTCAACACATTAGCATTAATTCCAATGCTGTTGGCTATTTCAGCCGCTTGGCATTCCTCTTCAAAACCATGTGCGGATTTACATAGCATTAACAAACCTTTTTCCTCAAAACCAAATTCAAATTCCTTACTTTTTGATAATTGCTGGTAACAGATTTTGCTCAAAAAACTCAAATCTCTCAAAGCAAATTTAGCCTTATCAATATGGGATTGTTTAGCAGATTTGTAAAAAGAAATTCCCCATTTAAGCAACTCTAAGTTCAACCTTGGTTTTACGTAAAAAGGGCTTTCGGCATCCAACATCCATTTCATTCCTTTTTCAATCATCCCTGGTGAGGCCAAAGGGATAAAATGACTGGGTACAATCATGCCAGCATTGCCCATTGAACAACCATCCTCCCCATCTGTTTTATCGAGGATTGTAATTTCAAAATCCTCCTCTGAAAGATAATAAGCTGAAAATAAGCCGATTATACCCGCCCCAATTATAACTATCTTCTTCTTCCTGTTGCTCATTTTATTTAATCAAATCACCTGAAATCCTTCCCAATATGGGTCATTTTTATTGATTGTAATGGTATTATGTCCATACACCCTGGCCCAACCTTCCACACTAGGGATAATAGCGGCAAATTCTCCCACTTTAGTTTCGCCTTCAATTCGGCCAATAAATTGACTGCCGATTATGCTTTCATGCACAAACTCTTCACCCATTTTCAACTTCCCTTTGGCTGCCCATTGCGCCATTCGAGCGGAGGTACCTGTACCACAAGGAGATCTGTCAATAGCCTTATCACCATAAAAAACGGCATTTCTTGCACTTGAGGAGGGTTTTATCACCTTTCCAGTCCATTGGATATGGCTCAAGCCTCTAATCGTTTTGTTTTCAGGATGTACAAATTCATGGCTTTCATTAATTTGCTTTCTTAGCACTCTCGCCCAACTAATTAGCTGGTCAGCAGTATAATTCTCCAGTCCTGAAAAGTTTTCTTGCACATCCACAATCGCATAAAAATTGCCCCCATAGGCCACATCCACTTTTAATCTACCCAAGTCTGGACAATCTACTTCAATATTTTCAGCCGCCAAATAGGAAGGCACGTTGGTGAGTTTAACCGAACTTACTTTCCTCTTTTCCAATTTATAATCTATCAAAACCAAACCTGCCGGAGCCTCCATTCTTAGCTTTCCTGGAATTTTGGGAATGACCAAGCCGTATTCAATTGCCATAGTAATCGTGCCAATAGTACCATGCCCACACATAGGTAAGCAGCCACTGGTTTCTATAAAAAGCACCGCCAAATCATTCGCTGGGTCATGTGGTGGATACAATATACTTCCTGACATCATATCATGGCCTCGGGGTTCATACATGAGGCCTTTACGAATCCAATCGTAATTTTGGAGGAAATCTTGTCTTTTTTCAGACATGGTATTTCCTGAAAGTGCTGGGCCTCCTCCCGCTACCAGGCGAACTGGATTACCGCAAGTATGAGCATCAATGCATTGAAATACAGATGATTCCACTCCTAATGGTGAAGCGTGAATTTCAGTTTTTACCTGTTCAAAATTAGAAAGTTGGAGTGCTTTTGTTGACATGTATTGACTGCTATTTTTTTGACAAATATGAAAATTAAAACTGAGGTAAAGTTGGTCTAATTTTCAGTGCATCCTCAATAATTTTCATTACGTTGGCTCTTTCCTCACCAATAAGAGGAAGCCTAGGCTCACGTACCCATTCTGTACCCAAGCCAGTGGCTACTTCGGCCAGTTTAATATTTTGAACAAACTTAGTGGACACATCCAAATGCATTAACGGAAACATCCATCTATAAATATCACGGGCTTCGGTAATTCTGCCTTGCTTTGCAAGCTCATAAATGGCTACTGTTTCCCTCGGGAAAGCATCCACTAAACCCGCCACCCAGCATTCGGCACCCATGAGCAAGCTTTCCAAAGCGAGGTCATCTACTCCACAAGCTATTTTAAATCGGTCACCAAAAGTATTGATAATATCTGTCATGTATCGAATATCCCCTGTCGACTCTTTCATCGCTTCAAAGTGCTGATTCTGAGCCAATTCTTGAAACATGGGGATCGAAATAAAGGTTTTATAGGCCAATGGATTATTATAAGCCATTACTGGCAAATCGGTTGAGTCGGCCACCTTTTGCAAATAATGGAGTGTTTCACGATCGTCAGACGGATAGCGCATAGGCGGCAAAAGCATGAACCCATCAGCACCCATTTGCTCTGCATGTTTGGCAAAAGAAATGGCTTCTTTGGTAATGCATTCTGCAATACAAATAATCAATGGGCAGCGATCATTAATGGTATTCTTCGCTGTTTCCAACAGCGTAAATTTTTCATCAGTTGATAAAGTGCCGTTTTCGCCCAAAGATCCACATATAATAATGCCATGAACACCTGCTTCCAGTTGCTGATCAATATTATTGGCAAAGGTCTGAAGATCAAGACTTTCGTCCTCAAAAAAATTAGTAGTAACGGCAGGGTAAACGCCAATCCAGGTTGGTTTCATATATTATTTAATTTTAAGCTTTAAATATACTGAGAAATTTTTGAAGGATTGATTGTCTTGCCAGATTAAAAAGATACAATCAGGGTTTGCTGGTAATTTATAAACTCAATTCTGATACTCTCGCATAACCTTTATAAAAAAACAATCCCCTTATTTTCAGAAATAAGTAATTCAATTCTATAAAAAAGCGGGGGAAAAATTTGTAATCACTACAGCTATGCTGTACTTTTATCAGAAAAAACGATGGCTAGATTAGACATAAATAAGCCTTATGAAGAATTTTTGAAAAGTCAAGTACAAAATGGGCTTTTTAGATCAATCACTGCGGCGGCGGAGGATGCCATAAGAAAACAAATGCTTGAATATGAGAGTCGCAGGATTGAAAGCGTACTTGCAGCAGTGGCTATTGGTGAAAATGATGTAAAAGAAGGCAAAACAAAAACATATAGTTCGATATTGATTACTGAAATTGCTGAAATAGGTAAAAAATCGGCTCTT
>JAZKGO010000061.1:1871-21021 GCA_040385875.1 Bacteroidota bacterium | reverse complement strand
ATATAGTTCGATATTGATTACTGAAATTGCTGAAATAGGTAAAAAATCGGCTCTTACCCAAAATTCAACCAAAAAAGGCAAGTTGTAGATGTATAAGATTGAAATCTCAGATTCTGCAATTGAAGACTTAGTAGATATTTTCGAATATACTTTTATAAACTTTGGTGAAAAACAATGGCAAAAATACAATTCGATTATTGATGAAAATATCAATTCTTTGACAATTAATCCATTTATTGGTCATGGAAGAAATGATATTCCCGTAAATTGTTTGGCTTGGTTAGTTGGTGATCATTTTTTAATCTATAGAGTTGAGGGAAGCATCGTCTATCTATTAAGAGTACTAAACCAAAGAATGGATTTTTTATTACAATTTTGACTCAGCCACTCAGCCAAATATAAGGACAAAAAAAGGCCTTAGATTTACATCCAAGGCCTTTTTTAATAAATTTTATCAGACTACACTCTAAAATGTGAGAATGCTTTGTTGGCATCAGCCATACGGTGGGTATCATCTTTTTTCTTCACGGCAGCGCCTTCACCTTTGGCAGCTGACATGATTTCGTTCGCTAATCTATCGGTCATAGTTTTGTCTCCACGCTTACGTGCATACAATATTAACCATTTCATGCCTACTGAAACTTTTCTATCAGGACGAACTTCTGTAGGAACTTGGAAGGTACTACCTCCCACTCTTCTACTTTTTACTTCAACTGATGGCATTACGTTATTCAACGCTTTTTTCCACATTTCCAATCCGTTTTCTTTAGTACGCTCTTCCACTTTGGCAAGGGCATCATAAAAAATGGTGAATGCAGTCGACTTTTTACCGTCGTACATCAAGTTGTTTACAAATTTGGTTACCAATGTATCCTTAAATTTTGGATCTGGTAATACGTACCTTTTTTTCGGTTTCGACTTTCTCATTGTCTTTTGATTTTTTAATGATTTAATTTGTAAATAACCTTTCGGTTAACTTCTGCCTTTACTGGCATACTACAAATTTTGATTGTTTTTAATGCCCAGTTGCCTGAGCGTAGCCGAAGGCTACTTTTTACCTTTACCGCCTTTACCTTTAGCAGCCACTACTTGGCCTGGTTTAGGACGTTTTGCACCGTATTTCGAGCGGGCTTGTAAACGACCAGAAACTCCAGCAGTATCCAAAGCACCACGAATAATATGGTAACGAACACCTGGAAGGTCTTTTACTCTACCCCCACGAATCAATACAATTGAATGCTCCTGTAAGTTATGACCCTCACCTGGGATATAGGCATTCACCTCTTTTTGGTTGGTTAAGCGCACACGAGCCACTTTACGCATGGCTGAGTTAGGCTTTTTAGGAGTGGTAGTATACACACGAGTACAAACACCACGACGCTGAGGGCATGAGTCCAAAGCGGGTGATTTTGACTTGAAGGTAAGCTGCTCACGTCCTTTTCTTACTAATTGTTGAATAGTAGGCATGAATTATTGTTTTGTTTTTGTTTTACAATTTTTACCGAATAACCATTCAAAAAAAGATTATTCGGGGTGCAAAATTACACAATCCTTTTGACAATCAAAAGATTATCCTCAAAAAAATTGATTAAAATTAACTATTGAGAGCGATACTCTACTGATATTGAATGGCTTGGTACCCGCTATACGTTTCTATGCCTTGCTCACACACCTGCTTACACAAAGGCATATCACTGCTATCGGGGCTAATTTACGGGCTTTTTGGGCTCTTTTACACTATTTTTTCGCTTCATCCCCACCGTGGTCTGTCCCCGACAGACCACCTACTATTCAAAATATCTGTTTTGGGCCTGTCAGGAGATAGACCTAGAGGATTCTAATTACTCTTTATCAGCATTGATCAAATTGGCTAAGCTTATTTGCAAATAATCTGTCCACGCATTTTCGCAAACACCGTAGCATTCCATCTCTGGAACTAGGCCCAAATGGGTAAAACGGATTTGCGTTTTATCCCCCTTTTCAAAGATTTCCCAACTCATTTGAGTGCCATTCCATTCCTTTTTGTCTTTAAGCCAAGGTTTATTGCAATCAATCACCAGCCAGCCTATTTTCTCATCAGGAATCAGCTCAACCAATTGAATGGTGACATAGGTTTCGCCGAAATGGACCGTAAAAATGTCATTCAGCTCCTCAGAATGGCCCTCAAAATCTGCTGTCCACCATTTTGAAACGTTATTAATGCTTTTGAAGGCTCCCTTTAGAGATGCATCAGTCGAAATATGGGTAGAATAATCTCGTGATTTCATTTTTCATTCAGCTTTTTTTCGTTTTCTGTCTGTGGTTTGCCTTTCCCGTTTGGCTGCCCATTGCCAGTAGTTATCAAACTCCGCAAACTATTCTGTATATAGTTGGTCCAGGCATCTTGGCATATTTCGAAACATTCATATTCGGGCACTAAGCCAATCTGTGTCATTCGAACCTTCGTTTTGCCATCCTCCTCGGTGATCTCAAAGACGATTTTGTTTCCTTTCCATTCACTTTTATCTTGGATGAAATTAAAATAGTTTTCCAGCACCTCCCATTCCACTTTTTCATACGGAACAAGCTCGATCAATTTCATTTGACAGCGATGCGCATCCTCGTAATGATACTTAAATACTTCATTCAATGTATCTGTATGGCCTTCTATTTCTTCTGACCACCATCCCCTTACATTATTGATGGCATTGAAGGCCACTTCTGGCGATTGGTCTACTAAAATGGTAGTGGTAAAATCTGCTCTATTCATTTATATATTTTTTGATTGTTATAATTCCTCTATTTGATTAGTATTAACTGTCCCAAATGATATGATAGATGACTTACTCTGGTAAGCATTACATTTAACTTGTTACGATGTGGTTCTTTGGCGAAATCCTCAACAGAAACTGAGTTGTGTTTTTCAAACCATTCATCTGGCTGCAGGCTCTCAAACTTTCTAGATAGTATTTCGTTTTGTTCAGTCCAAATTGCTCTTAATTCCTGTGCTGAAGGGATCTCTTTAATTGATTTATCGGGTTTGCTCAGAAAAGGCTCCTCTAATTCGGGGTATAATTTATCCCCCAAACCTAATAACGGTAGCAAATCATCATGGGCAGCAATGAGATGCCCTAATAGGTATATGCCTCTGTTCTTACCTGATACAATTTCCTTTTGCAAAGTTTCGTCGGTAATGGAGTTGAGGACGTTATCACAATTTTTTATGAGTGATTGCCATCTATCAAATACCATTTTCACCATTATTTGATTTGTTTTCATTTTCTGAGTTGTTAAATTTTTAGTGCTACAAATATATTGTCTAAATCGCATACTTTTGGGGTGTAAAATAGACATTCTGATGGGTTGATTTGGACATTACAAAATATTATCTTTGTCAAAAAGAGTCAGAATAAATGAACAAGCAAAATTCCATTTAACCAACCCTATGAAACACCTTACCATAATCGTGCCTGACGGAGAGAACAACCTAAGTAGCATTGTTGGGGCTTATAAAATTTTTAAACGAGCCAATGAACATTGGGCACAGACCACTGCGGCTAAGCCAACAGGAGGAAAAGAATTGTTTACCATACAATTAGCGGGCATTTCACCAGAAGTGGAATTTTACCAAGGTTTGTTTACGGTGAAGCCTCATACCCATATATCGGCTATTCACAAAACCGACCTCATCATTATCCCATCTTTAAACCATAATTATGAGAAGGCTCTAACGGAAAACCAATTGTTGGTTGATTGGATAGCGCAACAATATAAAAACGGAGCCGAAATCGCCAGTATTTGTACAGGTGCATTTATGCTGGCATCATCAGGCTTGCTCAATGGCAAAAATTGCTCAACTCATTGGGCTGTTGCCGATCATTTCAGAGCCCAATTTCCTAAAGTGAATTTACAAACAGATCAATTAATCACCGATGAAAACGGCATTTATACCAACGGAGGGGCATATTCCTTTTTGAATCTGATAATTTACTTGGTAGAGAAATATTATGACAGACCCACTGCCATTTTTTGTTCCAAAGTATTTCAGATTGAAATGGACAGGCATTGCCAATCGGCATTCACCATATTTAAGGGGCAGAAATTGCACGGTGATGAAATGGTGCAGCAGGCACAGGCTTATATTGAAGGCACTCTTCAGGAGAAAATATCCATTGAACACTTATCTTCCAAATTCGCTGTGGGCCGACGAAATTTTGACCGAAGGTTTATCAAAGCCACTGGCAATACCCCCATTGAATATGCCCAAAGAGTAAAAATTGAGTCCGCCAAAAAAGCTTTGGAGACCAGCCGCAAAACCATCAATGAAGTAATGTATGAAGTAGGCTATTCAGATGTGAAAGCCTTTCGTGAAGTATTCAGAAAAATCACTGGTATCTCCCCATTAGAATACCGAGGCAAATACAATAAAGAAGCAGTGGTGAGATAATTGAGTGTTTGATTCGAGAAGATCATTTTAATAACTTTTATAGTTTGAAAACTGAAATTGATTTGGAGTTCTAGGTTTCTTCACCATGGTCTGTCTCCCGACAGACCACCCTATTCATTCTTCAGCTTTCTTGTTTCGGTCTGCCTGACGACAGACCGAGGTGAGAGTATTGATTTAATAAACAGGCTGTTATGCATATTTGGTAAATTAATTTATAATTTAGAGTGTATTTATACTTTGTTATTTTCTTAATTAAACTATTAAACCAAATAATTTTATGAAAAAAATTCATGTATTCTATCTGTTTTGTTTGTTTATTGGTATTTCCTGTAACAAAGACGAGGTTTCGTCTCAAACCAAAACCATCAATTTACAAATAGATGGCTATAATGATAACAGTACTAAGGTATTTCAATCAGGGTTTATCAAAGGCGAATCTGTCGCCGTAACTTTGGGGCCAGTAAAAAATAGCTATATGGTCACTCAGGTATCGTTTCTTTTTGGAGGGGCAGCATCAACAGCAAAAGATGTTATTGTAAAAATCTACACTGATTTAGGTGATGAGGTGCCAGGAACAATACTTTATTCTAGCACTTTTTCTGTGCCATCATCAGATAATGTTTTATATCAAATAGACCTTAGCAAACAAAATATTGAGGTTGGTGCAGGGAGCAATATTCGGGTTTCGCTGGAAGCAGCTGGTTCTGGGCTGCCTTTTATTGCCATCGATAATGACGGCACAATATCTCAAACAAAAAATTGGGTAAAAACAACTGGTAAATGGGTTAGTGCCACAAGTTTAAGTTTAAAGGGCGATTTTATTATTAGAGCCAAAGTTGAAGAAAAACTATAATTGCTCTTTTCTATAGTTTAACCCTAAAAGTGAAATTTTCCTTCACCATGGTCTGTCTCCCGACAGACCACCCTATTCATTCTTCAGCTTTCTTGTTTCGGTCTGTCAGGGGACAGACCGAGGTGGTAAAGATGAATAGGATTTGCAATCCGTACTAAAACCCATAAAAAAAGACCCCAGAAAAATCTGAGGTCAATTTTTTTAATTGCAAATCGTAAATCGAATTACGCCTCTCCTACCGTTCCTTTAAAGTTCATTGGAAAGTGAAAGCTTTGGTCTTCCATTGCCGTTACTTTTCCATAAGCCTCTTCGTATTTTCTGATATTGTCTTTCAAAGCTTGTAAAAGTCGCTGAGCATGCTCAGGAGTAATCACTACTCTTGCTTTTACTTTTGCTTTGGGTACACCAGGCATCATTCTAATAAAATCCAACACAAATTCACTATGCGAGTGAGCAATCATCGCTAGGTTCGCATAGACTCCTTCTGCCATTTCCTCGCTCAACTCCACCTCCATTTGGTTTTCTTGTGCAATTTCGTTTTTATTTTTCACTCCCTTAACTTTTTTTTAAAATGAAAATGGGGAAACCACAATGGGCTTCCCCCACAAAATCAATAATATTGGGTCTTGCCCAATTGTTTATACAAATTGTCTTCTTTTTGTAAACCTGTCTTTCGTATCCACCAACATTTCGTATTCCTCTTTTGGAGTAACTAATATATTTTGATATTTACGAATTCCAGTACCAGCAGGAATCAAATGACCCACAATCACGTTTTCTTTCAATCCATCCAATGTATCTGCTTTCGCTCTGATGGATGCTTCAGACAATACTTTGGTAGTTTCCTGGAAGGAAGCCGCCGAAATAAAGCTTTGAGTACCCAACGAAGCCTGAGTGATACCTTGCAAAGTTGGTTGAGAAACCGCTGTTTGTGCATCACGTACATGAACGATTTTCATATCCCTACGCTTCAAGCTTGAGTTTTCGTCACGCAACTTACGAGACGAAACGATCATACCTACTTTGAAGTTTTCAGAATCTCCTGCATCAGTCACTACTTTTTTGTCCAACACTAAATCGTTTTCTTCACGAACTTCTACTTTATCCACTACCTGACCTTCCAAGAAGTTGGTATCGCCCGACTCAATAATATGAACTTTCTGCATCATTTGACGAACGATTGCCTCGATATGCTTATCGTTGATTTTCACGCCTTGTAAGCGGTAAACATCTTGAATTTCATTCACCAAATATTCCTGAACGGCTGTTGGTCCTTTGATTGATAAAATATCAGAAGGGGTAACGGCTCCATCAGAAAGTGGAATACCTGCACGCACGAAGTCATTATTTTGTACCAAAATATGTTTCGACAATGGCACTAAATATTTCTTCTCGATACCTTCTTTCGAAGTGATATAAATCTCACGATTACCACGCTTGATGCCACCATAAGCTACCACACCGTCAATTTCAGAAACCACGGCAGGGTTTGACGGGTTACGAGCTTCGAAAAGTTCGGTCACTCGAGGCAAACCACCTGTAATATCACGAGTTTTACCAGCAGAACGAGGGATTTTAGCCAAAATCTGACCAGCGGCTATTTTCACACCCGCTTCAACAGCTAAGTGGGCGCCAACTGGTAAGTTGTATTCTTTTTCTTCGGTTTTGTTTACAATTTTAATGGCAGGGTTTTTGGTTTTATCTTTCGACTCTGTGATTACTTTTTCACGGTAACCAGTTTGCTCATCAAATTCTTCACGGAAAGTGATACCGTCTTCAATCGCATCAAACTCGATTTTACCTTCATTTTCAGAAAGAATCACCGCATTAAATGGATCCCAGTTACAAAGGGTATCGCCCTTTTTCACTTTATCGCCTTCCTTAACAGTTAAATAGGCACCATAAGGAACATTTGAAGAAATCAATAACTGGCCATTTGAAGCATAAATCTGGATTTCTCCCGAACGACCCATTACTACTGCCGAATCCAATCCGTCTGGTGACTTGGCTGGTAGTGTACGTAGCTCATCAAATTTAATGATACCGTCAAATTTGGCAATAATTGAAGCCGCCGAAGCAATATTTTGTGCGGTACCACCGACGTGGAAAGTACGTAAAGTAAGCTGAGTACCTGGCTCACCGATTGACTGTGAGGCAATTACACCCACCGCTTCACCGATATCCACCATACGACCTGTTGCTAGGTTACGTCCATAACATTTGGCGCAAACGCCATCTTTTGTCTCACAAGTTAATACTGAACGTATTTCAACTGTTTCAATAGACGTCTGGTCTATTTTATCAGCCATTACTTCATTTATTTCCTGTCCTGATTCAACAATCAATTCATTTGAAAGAGGATCAAAAATATCATGAACCGATACACGACCCAATATACGCTCTGAAAGTTGTTCAACAATCTCGTCATTGTCTTTCAATGGCGACACTTGAATACCTCTCAAAGTACCACAATCTGGCTCAACGATAATTACATCTTGAGCTACATCATGCAAACGACGTGTCAAATAACCCGCATCAGCTGTTTTCAAAGCTGTATCGGCCAAACCTTTACGAGCACCGTGAGTAGAGATAAAGTACTCCAATACGTCCAAACCTTCTTTAAAGTTTGAAAGAATCGGGTTTTCAATGATTTCTCCTACTGAGCCCGCCAAGTTTTTCTGTGGCTTTGCCATCAAACCTCTCATACCACCCAACTGACGAATCTGCTCACGAGAACCACGGGCTCCAGAGTGCATCATCATATAAATGGCGTTGAAACCTTGACGGTCATTCTCCATTTGCTTCATTAGGGTCTCAGTAATTCTTGAGTTTACCTGTGTCCAGATATCAATAACGGCATTGTAACGCTCATTATCAGTAATCAAACCACCCAAATAGTTGTTCCAAACAGTATCCACATCTGCTTTGGCTTTTTCAACCAAGCTTGCTTTTTCTTCAGGAATTACAATATCTCCTAATCCCATTGACAAACCACCACGGAAAGCCGACTGGAAGCCCAATTCTTTGATATCATCCAAAAATTGTGCAGTGCGTGAAACACCTGAAATTTTGAAAATATTTGAGATAATCTGCTGTAATTTCTTCTTGGTTAATAGTTCGTTGATATATCCAACTTCTTTTGGCACGCAATTATTAAACAATACACGACCCGCAACAGTTTCGATAATTTTAGTCTCTAATTCACCTACTTCATTTCTTACCTGAGTACGAACTTTAATATTGGCATGCTTCGAAACTACTCCTTCGTTGATACCAATTACCACTTCGTCGTGACTGTAAAAAGTCATTCCTTCGCCTGTGATAGGGTATTCTGGAGTATTTTTACGGCCTTTTGTTACGTAGTAAAGACCCAAAACCATGTCTTGTGATGGTACCGTAATCGGTGCACCATTGGCTGGGTTTAGGATATTATGAGAAGCCAACATCAATAAAGATGCTTCCAAAATAGCCTCTTGACCAAGCGGTACGTGAACGGCCATCTGGTCACCGTCAAAGTCGGCGTTGAATGCAGTACAAGTTAATGGGTGCAATTGGATCGCTTTTCCTTCAATTAATTTTGGTTGGAAAGCCTGGATACCCAATCTATGTAGCGTTGGAGCACGGTTTAGTAAAACTGGGTGCCCTTTCAATACGTTTTCCAAAATATCCCAAATTACTGGGTCTTTTCTATCAACAATTTTCTTGGCCGATTTCACCGTTTTTACGATTCCACGCTCAATTAATTTTCTGATAATGAACGGTTTGAAAAGCTCAGCAGCCATATCTTTTGGCAATCCGCACTCATGCATTTTCAACTCTGGACCTACCACAATAACCGAACGACCAGAATAATCGACACGCTTACCTAATAAGTTTTGACGGAAACGACCTTGCTTACCTTTCAACATATCTGAAAGAGATTTCAAAGCACGGTTTCCTTCGCTACGAACGGCGTTTACTTTACGTGAGTTATCGAAAAGTGAATCCACAGCCTCTTGAAGCATACGCTTTTCGTTACGCAAAATAACTTCTGGTGCTTTGATTTCGATCAAACGCTTCAAACGATTGTTTCTGATAATTACTCTACGATACAAATCGTTCAAATCAGAAGTCGCAAAACGACCACCATCTAAAGGTACTAATGGGCGCAATTCTGGTGGAATTACAGGTACCATTCTGATTACCATCCATTCTGGGCGGTTTTCAATACGGCCATTTGCCTCACGGAAAGCCTCCACTACTTTCAAACGCTTCAAGGCATCAGCCTTGCGTTGTTGTGAAGTATCATTGGCAGCCGAGTGACGAAGGTCATAAGAAAGCTCATCCAATTGAGTGCGAGAAAGTAGCATTTCTAATGCATCTGCACCCATTTTGGCGATAAATTTATTAGGATCTGAATCCGGCAACATTTGGTTTTCACGAGGAAGCTTATCCAAAATATCCAAATATTCGTCTTCAGTTAAGAAGTCGAGCATATTGATACCGTCTTCAGCTTTGATACCCGTTTGGCAAACAACATACCTTTCATAGTAGATTACTTGATCCAATTTTTTGGTAGAAAGACCTAAAAGGTAACCAATTTTATTTGGTAAGCTACGGAAATACCAGATATGTGCAATCGGTACAACAAGCTCAATATGACCCATACGCTCACGACGAACCTTTTTCTCGGTTACTTCCACCCCACAACGGTCACAAATGATGCCTTTGTAACGAATCCTTTTGTATTTACCACAGTGACATTCCCAGTCTTTAGTTGGGCCAAAAATTCTCTCACAAAACAACCCGCCCATTTCAGGCTTGTAGGTTCGGTAATTGATGGTTTCTGGTTGAGTTACCTCTCCATTTGAGCTTTCTAGAATCGACTCAGGCGATGCTAAGCTTATTGTAACCTTAGAGAAGGCAGATGTAAATTTTTTATTTTTTTTGAATGACATTTTCTATCTTGTTTTGATTGAAAAATATAATTTGAAAATTTGAGAATTAGTTAATTTGAGAATTTTTGAACCAGTATTTTGATTTTCAAATTTTCAAATTGCAAAATTTTCAAATTGTTATTCTAAAGTTATCTCCAACGCCAAGCCTCTCAATTCGTGAATCAATACGTTGAATGATTCCGGAATATTTGGTTTTGGCATGTTTTCACCTTTTACAATGGCTTCGTAAGCTTTGGCACGGCCAATTACATCATCTGATTTTACAGTTAATATTTCTTGCAAAATATTTGCTGCTCCAAATGCCTCCAATGCCCAAACCTCCATTTCACCAAAACGCTGACCACCAAATTGTGCTTTACCACCCAATGGTTGTTGTGTAATCAATGAGTACGGTCCGATAGAACGAGCATGCATTTTGTCATCCACTAAGTGACCTAGTTTCAACATATAAATGATACCTACTGTAATCGGTTGGTCAAATTTTTCACCTGTCAAACCATTGTACAAATAAGTTCGACCCCAATCAGGAAGGTTTGCTGCTGTTAATTCAGCGGCCACTTCTGATTCAGTCGCTCCATCAAAAATTGGAGTAGAATAAGTTTTACCTAATTTTTCACCTGCCCAGCCTAATACTGTTTCATAAATCTGACCGATGTTCATACGAGAAGGTACACCAAGGGGATTCAATACAATATCCATAGGAGTTCCATCTTCCAAGAAAGGCATATCTTCGTCACGAACAATACGAGCTACAACCCCTTTGTTACCATGGCGACCAGCCATCTTATCACCTACTTTCAACTTACGTTTTTTGGCGATATATACTTTAGCTAGTTTCACAATACCTGCTGGCAATTCATCACCTACCTCCAATGAGAATCTTACTCTTTTGAAACGGCCCGCAATTTCATTACGGCAAATAATATAGTTCTTCACTAATTTGCCTAATGCGATATTTGTTTTGTCATCATCAGTAGCGTTGTCCAAAATCAAATCCGAAATCAAGTTTACCTCTTCAGCTACACTATAAGTACTTTCATCACGATAAATATTTTTATCTGGGAAAAGACTTGTCTCGATTACTTCACGGTTGAATTTTGTTCCTTTAAGAATAATATCTGCTCCAAATTTATGCTTGATTCCTTGGCAGGTTTTACCGCCCAACAATTCAGTAACTTTTTGGATCATTTGCTCACGCTTAACAAGCAAATCTTTACTGTATTTTTTCATTAAGGCTTTTACATCATCTTTTGATTTTTGCCTTACATCTTTATCTTTCTTCGGACGACTGAACAACTTGGTTTCAATTACAATACCTTTCAATGAAGGAGGTGCTTTTTTAGAAGCATCCTTTACATCACCAGCTTTGTCTCCAAAAATAGCTCTTAATAACTTCTCCTCAGGAGTTGGATCAGACTCGCCTTTAGGGGTGATTTTTCCAATTAAAATGTCTCCTTCTTTAATTTCAGAACCGATACGAACTACTCCATTTTCATCCAAATTACGTACTGTTTCTTCCGAAACGTTTGGAATCTCAGAAGTGAATTCTTCTTCACCACGTTTAGTATCACGAACTTCCAATTCATATTCATCAATATGGATAGAGGTGAAAATATCGTCACGAACTACTCTTTCAGAAATTACAATCGCATCCTCAAAGTTGTATCCTTGCCAAGGCATGAAGGCAACCTTCATATTTCTACCTAAAGCTAACTCACCATTTTGTGTAGCATAACCTTCACATAAAACCTGACCTTTCACTACTCTTTCGCCTTTGAATACAATTGGACGAAGGTTGATACAAGTATCTTGGTTAGTTCTGCGGAATTTAATTAAGTTATATGCTTTTGAATCGCCTTCGAAGCTGATTAATCTTTCTTCGTCAGTTCTGTCATATTTCACAGTGATTCCACTAGCGTCCACTTTTTCAATGATACCATTGCCTTCGGCAACTACTAATGCTCTTGAATCAACAGCAATTCTTGCTTCCAATCCTGTACCCACAATAGGGGCTTCAGGACGTAAAAGAGGAACTGCCTGACGTTGCATGTTCGAGCCCATCAAAGCACGGTTGGCATCATCATGCTCCAAGAAAGGAATCATAGAGGCAGCTACCGATACAATTTGGTTAGGAGCAATGTCCATCAATTGTGCTTCCTCTGGCAATACCATTGGGAAATCACCTTCAAAACGTGCTTTTACTTTCGCTACAAGGAACTTACCGTTGTCGTCGATAGTAGCACTTGATTGTACAATATGCTGGCCATCTTCTTCCTCAGCAGTAAGGAAAGTTACTCCTTTATTTATATTTACTTTACCGTCTTCAATAGATCGGTAAGGAGTTTCAATGAATCCCATTGAGTTCACTTTGGCATGTACACAAAGTGAAGAAATCAAACCGATGTTAGGTCCCTCAGGAGTTTCAATCGTACAAAGTCTTCCGTAGTGAGTATAATGTACGTCACGAACCTCAAAACCTGCACGCTCACGTGACAAACCTCCTGGCCCAAGTGCCGACATCCTTCTTTTATGGGTGATTTCAGCCAATGGATTGGTCTGATCCATAAATTGAGAAAGCTGATTGGTACCAAAGAAAGAGTTGATTACCGATGATAAGGTACGGGCGTTGATCAAATCGACTGGCTTAAAGTCTTCATTGTCACGCACGTTCATTCTTTCTTTGATAGTACGAGCCATACGAGCCAAACCTACCCCAAACTGGGCATAAAGTTGTTCTCCTACAGTACGAACTCGTCTGTTTGAAAGGTGATCTATATCATCAATTAATGCTTTTGAGTTGATTAATCCAATCAAATATTTTACGATAGAAACAATGTCTTCGGTAGTTAATACACGAGTGGCATTGTTTAAATCATGTCCTAATTTTTTGTTGATTCTGTAACGACCCACTTCGCCCAAATCATAACGCTTATCCGAGAAAAACAAACTTTGGATAATATCCCTAGCTGTTTGCTCATCTGGAGCCTCAGTATTACGAAGTTGACGATATATTTGCTCAACTGCCTCTTTTTCAGAGTTAGATGAATCTTTTTGTAAGGTGTTATAGATGATGTTGTAATCGGCAACGTTCATGTCTTCCTTATGAAGAATAACTGTTGAAAGGCCTGATTCTAAAATAATTTCAACATCTTCGGCTTTCAATTCCGAATCACGCTCGAGTAATACTTCATTACGGTCAATTGAAACTACCTCACCAGTTTCTTCATCTACAAAATCTTCTTGCCAAGTACGTAGCACCCTTGCGGCTAATCTACGACCAATTGCTTTTGTAAGACTAGTTTTGTCGGCTTTCACTTCTTCAGAAAGGCCAAACAAATCCAAAATGTCTTTATCTGATCCAAAACCTATTGCACGCAAAAGTGTAGTTACTGGAAACTTTTTCTTACGGTCGATATAAGCATACATGACGTTATTTACGTCTGTTGCAAACTCAATCCACGAACCTTTGAAAGGAATAATTCTGGCCGAATAAAGCTTCGTACCGTTTGTATGACGGCTTTGCGAGAAAAATACACCAGGTGATCTATGTAGCTGAGAAACGATTACTCGCTCTGCTCCATTGATGATAAATGACCCCTTGTAGGTCATATATGGAATATTTCCTAAAAATACTTCCTGCTCAATCGTTTCGAAATCTTCATTGTCTTCGTCATTACAGCTCAAGCGAAGCTTGGCTTTCAATGGCACCGAATAGGTAAGACCACGGTCGATACACTCGTCAGTTGAATACTTAGGTGCGTCTACCGAGTAATCGATAAACTCTAATACGAAGTTTTCACGAGAATCGGCGATTGGGAAGTTCTCAGCAAATACTTTAAAAAGGCCTTCATCAGTTCGGCTTTCTGCAGCAGTTTCTAGCTGAAAAAAATCTTTAAAACTTTGAAGCTGGATATCCAAAAAATCAGGATATTCGAGCACAGTTTTCACTGAGGCAAAATTGTGTCTTGGTAATTTCTTGTTGGTAATCAAGGCGTTGAATTGTTTTAATGTGAATTATTAAGATCAACATATTGGGAATTTTAAAGGCTTTCCCATTATTTCCAATGTAAATTGGAGGCGCCCCGTAGATGTGAGATGCTCAAAAACCCTTTATATAGTCCTCTACGAAAGAACTAACCGTCTCGGTATTTGGCAAATAGCCTGCAAAGGTACTGAAAAGAATTTGTAATAACAAACTATGTTACTACAAATGTGAGAGTTATGGTGGCTTTATAAAATCTAATAGTTCAGTTAAATTTTTATAGAATAAAATTCGCCATAAAAATTCTTTTGGAACCCAAAGTTTCTTTTTGAGTTAAAAATAATTGATTTAATTTTCTTCAATTGTCTATGATTTTTAATGGATAGATTAAAAAAGTCTTCATGGGTATAAATATGGTAATTCACTAAAATACCAGATTGCAAAAGGGAAGGAGGAATTCTAAAGTTTTGTATGCTATTATCCTCAAAAATCAATGTGCACCAAATTTGAGGGGGTTGAAAAACAAATTTTGCTAAATAACCTGGCACTGTCTTTTTTATTTTAGTTTTGAAATAGACAAATTCATCAGCTTTTTGGGGTATATTAATGGTATCGCTCAATGTAAAATTATTTTTTGTTTGAATGATATTCTCCTCGACCGGTTTCAATTGATGGGTGCCCTTAAATAGTATGAGGGTATCTTTATTAATTGAAAATCTTTTGATTGGCAAATAGTTGATTAATAACTCTAAATATGTTGATTTATCAATCCAATAAGGATGTTGATCTCGAAAACTTGAAATATTTGCTAACACAAACTCTGGTCTGATTTTAGGGTCTTTGAGCTTATCCCCATTAATATCTTCTAGCCATTGGCTGTTGGCTTGATAGGTTTGAATGATTGGCCTGCTGTTGTACTTCAATCTATTAAAATAAATATAAGATACATCTTCAGGTATAATATCAACAGGAGATTTGCCAATTATTTTCAAAATCTCAGGTGGAAATTTGGTTTTTGATAAATTCGCCTCAGAGAAATTATTTTCATAATTATATTCAAAAAGCTTTTTGAAATAATTGTAAGGAGTATAGGTGAGCATCCCATGATCGGTATAGGATTTAACTCCAGGAAAATGAATGTGGGAATCTATTAAAGCCTTGAAAGTGAAGTTATTAACAGTATAAAGCCTTAAATAGGAGACAATTGCAAACAAAGAAATTAAAATAGTTTTGATTAAGATTCCAATTGAGTAATTGTGTGCTTTAAGATTAGGATAATAAACAAGCAAAATTATCAATGCTGGAATAGACGCAAAAAAGTTGTAGGTACTGCCAATATTGTAGGCAACTGTACTTTGCTTAAATGCGATGAAAAGATAAAAAATTGTAAAAAAAATGAATAAAATATCTTTTTTAAATGAAGACTTTTGTATTATAATTAATCCAATCAATAAGATTATGAATAGTTTAATCGATAATAAGGTTATAAGTTCAATTTTAAAAAGATAGATTGCTGACATCCCATCAGAATACGCCGATATTATATTTATTGCGCCAATCACATATTCCTTTAAGGCAACATTAAAAAGTCTGGCCGTAATAAGAGAAGAGGCCAATAAAAAAAATATGAAAATAATTGCTCCTTTTAAAGATATTTTTTTGAAGTAAATCCAATCAAAAATGGCTAAGAAAACCACAACATAACTGGCTAATGATAAATTATGCTTGATATAGAAGTTTAAAACTGCAATAGTCACAATTATCGGAAGCACTTTCTTGTTTTGGGTATAGTGGAAATTCAGAAGCCAAAAAACAAGAAAGAAAAACAACGTAAAGCATACGTCATTAATGAGCCCACTTGGGTAGATTGCGAAAACTGAAATAAACAAAATAAAGAAAAATCTATTTTGGTATTTCTTAGTAAACTCATTTAAGACTAAAATATAATTTAAAAGAATAAAGCAATGAAATATAAATTGGACTAAGATAGGAACTGATCTTGGAATGAGTGAAGTATATAAATAACCAAGTGGCCCGTAATTAAATATAAAATCAACTCCAAAAATAAATTTATTGTCAACTGCCATGCATAAAGCTTGATGCCAAGATTGGTCCAGCCCAGGCACTGTATACTGATAGGGATCTGCCAAAGTGAAAAATAGAAACCCATACAACAAAAATAAAATGGCTTTTTTATAATTATTCATATGATAACTACCTTTATTTCAACCAACTGGGGAGTGTAAGCTAAACTGTTTCCAGCTGCTTACATTCTCAAAAATAATAGAAAGTTGTAAAAGTGTCAAGCAACTCATAGAATGAATGGTATACATTTCCCATTTGTTGCCTTTTCATACAAAAAAAGGTGCAAGACTCATCCGTCTTGCACCTTTTTCAAAAATTCAGCCTTAAAAAGCTACCCTGTAGAAATTATTTAACTTCTACTTCAGCACCTGCTTCTTCCAATGATTTTTTCAAACCTTCAGCTTCGTCTTTAGAAACACCTTCTTTGATTGCTTTTGGAGCTGCATCAACTAAGTCTTTTGCTTCTTTCAAACCAAGACCAGTAAGGTCTTTCACCAATTTCACAACACCTAGCTTGCTAGCGCCAGCATGTTTCAAGATTACATCAAAAGATGTTTTCTCTTCCACTACCGGAGCGTCGCCACCTGCTGCTGCACCACCTGCTACCATTACTGGAGCTGCTGCTGCTGGCTCAATGCCGTACTCGTCTTTCAATATTGCTGCAAGTTCGTTTACTTCTTTTACAGTTAAGTTCACCAACTGCTCAGCGAATGCTTTTAAATCTGCCATTTTTATAAAAATTAGAATTGTTAATAACTTTGTTTAAATTTTGTTTTATTTTTTAGTCAAAATGAATTGACTTTTTTAGAATTTATCCTTCTCTTTCAGAAAGAGTTTTCAAAATACCAGCTAATTTGCCGCCACCACTTGTCAAAGCAGAAACCACGTTTTTGGCTGGTGATTGTAATAATCCAATTACCTCTCCAATCAACTCTGTTTTCGATTTCAGCTGGATTAAAGTATCCAATTGGTCATGACCAATGAACAAGCTATAATCAACTGATGCTCCTTTAAGTTTTAGGTTTTTAGTACCTGAGCTTTTGATAAATTCTTTAATCAATTTAGCAGCCTCTTTGCCAGACTCCGTGTGAAACATCACACCAGAGAACCCTTTCAAAACACCTTGATCAGAAAATGATGTATAGTCTGTATCTAAAGTTTCAAGTGCCTTTTCGATTAATGTGTTTTTGTATACTTTGTATTCAACACCTCTTTTAAAGCATTCCCTACGCAAATTATTTGTTTCGGCAACGGACATTCCAGAGGCGTCAGTGATGTAGAAATAAGGAGTAGTTTTAAACTTCTCGCTAAGATCTCCAATAATTACCGATTTTTCTTCTCTAGTCATATTATAGTCCGGTTACTGTTGCTTTATCAATTGAAACACCAGGCGACATCGTTGCAGACATGTTTATGCTTCTCACATAAGTGCCTTTTGATGATGATGGCTTCAATTTCATTAATGTGTTTAATACTTCTTGTGCATTTTCGGCAATTTTTTCAGGTGAAAAACTTACCTTTCCGATTGAAGTGTGAATGATTCCGAATTTATCAACTTTAAAGTCAATTTTTCCAGCTTTCACCTCTTTTACGGCTTTACCAACATCCAATGTCACTGTACCCGACTTTGGATTAGGCATCAAACTCCTAGGACCCAACACTCTACCTAAGCGACCAATCTTTGCCATTACTGTTGGCATTGTAATAATCACATCAATATCTGTCCATCCTTTTTCGATTTTAGCGATATACTCGTCTAAACCTACGTGATCAGCACCAGCAGCTTTAGCTTCTTCCTCTTTATCTGGAGTGCAAAGTACAAGTACTATTACGTCTTTTCCAGTACCATGAGGAAGTGCCACCACTCCACGTACCATTTGGTCGGCTTTACGAGGATCTACGCCCAATCGAACGTCAATATCCACAGAAGCATCAAATTTCGTAGACGAAATATCTTTCAAAATTTCCGCAGCTTTAGTCAATGAATAAGACTGAGCATTGTCGTATTTTGAAAGGGCTTCTTTTTGCTTTTTTGTTAATTTAGCCATTTTTGTTTTTAGAATTTTTTGATTTAGGAAAAAGTAATCATTCCCTAAACTTTAAATCAGAATGGCTTGTCGCCAGTTACAGTAATACCCATTGAACGAGCAGTACCAGCTATCATACTCATTGCTTTTTCCACGGTAAAGCAGTTCAAATCTGGCATCTTGGTTTCAGCAATAACTTTTACTTGATCCCATGATACTGATCCTACTTTTTTAAGATTTGGCTGGGCCGAACCTAACTTTACTTTGGCAGCTTCCAATATCAATATTGGGGCTGGTGGAGTTTTTACAACAAATTCAAATGATTTGTCTGCATAATAAGTAATCAACACTGGCAATACAACCCCTTGCTTATCTTGAGTTCTAGCATTAAACTGCTTACAGAACTCCATGATATTCAAACCTTTCGAACCTAACGCAGGCCCAATTGGTGGCGAAGGGTTGGCTTGCCCGCCTTTGCATTGCAACTTGACATAGCCAGCAATTTCTTTTGCCATTTTGTTTGATTTTTAACTTTTTGTGATGAAACTCAATTTTGAAGCTAATCGGTTGGAAGCCCCAGATTCAATCTTTTGTTTCAAATTATTTTTGGTGTGCGTAACTCTAATTTATATACGATTTTTTGATGGTGGATTTACGATTTATTTTGTCGTAAAACACTAGTTTTTCAATTTACTCTTTTCGTGTGGGAAAAATAATAGGATAGAGGAAAATCGTAAATCCAAAATCGTATTTAGTAAATCGTTTACTTCTCTACCTGAGAGTAGTTCAACTCTACTGGTGTATTTCTTCCGAAAATCTTCACCATTACATTCAACTTCT
>JAZKGO010000061.1:0-1771 GCA_040385875.1 Bacteroidota bacterium | reverse complement strand
TTCAACTCTACTGGTGTATTTCTTCCGAAAATCTTCACCATTACATTCAACTTCTTTCTTTCGTCAAAAATCTCCTCAACAGTACCTTCAAATCCACTAAATGGCCCATCCATTACTTTGATTGTCTCGCCTTTTAAGAATGAGGTTGCAGCGATAACTTCCTCTTGCGAAACTTCATCAACCTTACCTAAAATTCGATTAATCTCAGACAATCTTAAAGGAATGGGCGTTTTCGAGGTGCCTCCTGTATTAGCACTTAAAAAACCAATCACTCCTGGCATTGAAGTAACAATATGACTCACTTCACCATGTGATAAATCTGCTTCAACAATTATATAGCCAGGGAAAAATGATTTTTCACGTACTCTTTTCTTGCCGTTTCTTACCTCGTATACTTTTTCAGAAGGGATTAAAATTTGTGGCACATAATCTGATAGATTTTGCCTCGCTACTTCATTTTCTAAGTAAACTTTAATTTTTTTCTCTTGTCCAGATACAGCACGCAATACATACCATTTAGTTTCAGCCATGATTTGAATTGCTTAGAATGATTTATAAAAAAGGTCCAATCCTGATTTAAATACAAAATCAATAACACCTACTAATAATGCAAAAATCAACGAGGCCACTAAAACTAATGTAGAACTGGCTTGCAAATCTGAAAATTTAGGCCAAGTTACATTTTGAGTAACTTCAATCCATGACGCTTTAATTAAGTCAATCATAATATTTAATTAAAAACCTTAATAAGTAAAAACAAATTTTTGCAAACCACAAAAATCAAAGAGCACGGGCACTAAGATTCGAACTCAGATCAAAGGTTTTGGAGACCCGTATGCTACCATTGCACCATGCCCGTAATTAATTCGCTTTCAACCGATTTGAAAAATATTTCGACTCTTTAGAAAACGGAGTGCAAAGATAACACTCTCAATTCTAATATGCAAAAAAGAATTAATCTTTAATGTAAAAAATATTACTAAATCATTTTAGGGAGAAAAACAATTCAAAAATATTCTAGATAAGTTAATATTATACACATTTTCAATTAATTTTATACTATAAAAAACAGCTAAATAACTAATATTTACATTATAATTTCATTCAAAATGTCAGATAATATTCATTTCAGGTTAAAAAAAATTGTCGAGGCTTTGAATCTAACGACCTATCAAATTGCTAAAACATTAGATGAAAACTCATCAAAATTTTACAATATAATGAATGGTAAAACAAAACCATCTTACAATACCATTTCCAAGCTTATTGAGAAGTATCCAGAAATAAACCCTGATTATATATTTAAAGGAGCCGAACCCATAATAATTTCCTCAAAAATAGAAGGGGCAATTGTTGATGAACATAGCTTTGATGAAATACCGTACCTCCCAATTAAATTTCAAGCAAGTTTTATCGAAAATTATTCAGATGGAATTAAATATCACGATTTAGGCAAATATTCTGTTCTGAAAGCAACCTTAAGGAATAAAAAGCAGCCTGTGGTAATTGAAATACAGGGGAATAGCATGAGTCCACAATTACAGTCTGGCAATAAAGTATTAGCTAGTCAAATACTACCATCTGATTGGGCTTACATTTCTGGAGGGGTATATGCAATAATTTACAGAGATTTTTTTGTAGTAAAAAGGATAAAAGACAACGACTTATTATCCAAAAAAACAATTACACTTCATTCCGATAATTTAAAAAGTGGGACTATTACGATTCCGATTGAAGATATTAAAGGAATTTGGAAAATAACTAATATTAT
>JAZKGO010000060.1:55810-59965 GCA_040385875.1 Bacteroidota bacterium | reverse complement strand
GAAATTGTTGAAATTGAACGCTATTCAAAAGGGGAAGGTGATACTGAAGGAAATATAAAGTATTCTCTATTTAAGTTAAATAATCAATACTTTAGTGCGATGGAAAACTCTATGATGCACAATTTTTCGTTTGACGAAGGACTGTCATTTGTGATTCCATGTGACACCCAAGCCGAAATCGATTACTATTGGAATAAGCTTACTGAGGGCGGCCAAGAAAGCCAATGTGGCTGGCTTAAAGATCGATATGGCGTATCTTGGCAAGTAATTCCAAAAATACTAAGTCAATTAATGAGCGATCCTGAAAAAGGCCAAAGAGTAATTCAAGCCTTTTTGAAAATGAAAAAATTTGAAATTGAACCATTATTAAATGCTTAAATCAGCCCAGCCATTTATTTCTTTAGTATCTTTTATTTCAAATTTCAGTGTTAGAATCGTATTTTTATTAATCATAATTCTCTCTAGCTGCAATCAAAATAAATCAGATTGGGAAGCAAGTTTTGAGGGGGTAACTTCCTCCTCTTCACCTCAATGTACCGATCTCACAGGCGATGGCGTATTAGATATTGTGATGGGCGCTGGAGGAGAGGAGTGGAAAAAAACCACATCGGGTATATTGGCCGTCAATGGCAAAAATGGCCAACTCATTTGGAAAGCTAAAGCCAGAAATCAAATAGTAGGTTCAGCTATTTTCTTGGACATTAATGTTGACAAAACTGAGGATATAATTATTGGCGGTCGCTCTGCTGAGCTTCAGGCTTTAGATGGTAAAACGGGTAAATTAATCTGGGAATTTTATTCAAAACAGGGTCGCTTAGTAGCTTATGATGAAGGTTGGCATAATTTTTTTAATCCACAACTTGTTTTAGATCAAGATTCAGATGGCATCAAGGATCTTCTGATTTGCAATGGTGGTGATGCTCTTTTGGCTGCCGGCTCCAAAAATAGACCTATTGGTAAATTACTGCTAATCAGCGGTAAAACGGGGAAAATACTAGCCCAAGACCAAATGCCTGATGGCAGCGAAACCTATTCAACACCTGTTTGTTTCGATTGTGATACTAACCAAAATCCAAGCTTTATTTTTGGATCTGGAGGTGAAACACAGGGTGGGAATCTGTTTTTGACAGATCTCCATTCATTGAAAAATAAAACTATTAAAAATGCTAAGATTTTAGCCAGCTCATCCACCAAAGGGTTTATTGCCCCCCCAATTCTAGCCGATTTTAATCAAGATAATTCATTGGATATACTTGTAAATCAAGCAGATGGTACTACTAAATTAATTGATGGCCAATCCCATAAAACTGTTTGGCTGGTCAAATGCGATAGCGCTGAAGTATATTCACAACCTGGTCTGGGCAATTTTTATGGAAATGATAATATACCAGATGTATTTGTAAGCTATGCGAAAGGGACTTACCCCACCTATAAAAAGACAATCAACTATTTAGTTGATGGCAAAACGGGGAAGATAGTTTCAAAATCTGAGTTAAAAAGATTCACTTACTCCTCCCCTCTCGTCGCAGATTTGGATCAAGATGGAATAGATGAGATTATTTTAAATACCGTCAAAGATTATCAAGAACATCAACAAGAAAAACCTTATTATGAACTTACGATTTATAATTTTGCCAAAATGACAGAAAAACATTTAGGTAAAAAGCATTATGGAGCCTGCTTTGCTTCCAGTCCATGGCTTGGCGATTTGGATAAAAATGGAAAATTAGACGTTGTTTATTCAGGTAGTCCAGCTGCTATTTCAGAATTTCCAGGTACTACATTTTATAATAAACCTCTCAAATTTCTGCAAATACATCATTTAGAAATGAGTGGATACAGTGCCAAATCAGTTAAATGGGGTAGTTATTTGGGCAAGAATGGGCAATCAATAAAACGGTAACCCTGCAAATACCAATTAGATTTCAAATGGAAATTGTAAATTTGATTAAATAATATTTAGAATATGCTAAACCGTAGATTCATCCTGAAGTCATTGGCGTTAATGCCTGTTTTACCCGCTCTTAGTTTTGCAAAATCTGAAGAGAATGGATGTTCAAAATTGAAAACGAGTCTGAATTCATTTTCATTTGATGGGCCATTGAAGGCTGGTAAAATTAATCTGTTTCAAGTGATAGATTACTGCCACGAGCATAATTTTGATGCCGTTGATATTACGGGCTACTATTTTCCTGGGTATCCTAATGTACCAAATGACGATTATTTATATGATTTGAAACGCAAAGCTATCCAGCTAGGGCTGGAAATAAGCGGTACAGGCATCCGCACAGACTTTGCCACAACAGATGTTGCAAAACGAAAAGAGCAGATTCAATTAGTTAAAAATTGGATTGAAGTGGCTCAGAAATTGGGGGCGCCTGTCATCAGAATTTTTACAGGTGGTGCTACACCCCAAGGCCACACTTGGGAGCAATGTGCCAACTGGATTATTGAAGATATCAAAGAATGTGTAGATTTTGGCAAAAATCATGGGGTAATTGTAGCCATCCAAAATCACAACGATTTTATTAAAACACCTGCACATTTACATTATTTTTTTGAAAAAATCAATGACCCTTGGTTTGGTTTGATTATGGATACTGGTGGTTTTCGAGGAGGTGAAACTTATAATGACACCGAAGAAACTATCAAATATGCAGTGAATTGGCAAATAAAAGAAAAAATATTTGTGGATAATGTTGAGATGGACACCGACATAAAAAGACTTATTCAGATTATCAAAAACTCTTGCTATAAAGGTTATATTCCTATTGAAACATTGGGTGCTGGTGACCCACATCCAAAAATCCAAAAGCTAATGTCCGAGATAAGAAAATATCTGTAATCTTTCTTTTTACTATTTCAAATAAAGCTTTGATTTCATCTTACTAAAGAATTCTGGTGTAATACCTAGAAAAGCTGCAATGTATTTTTGCGGAAAAATGAGTTCGCACTTTGGGTAATCTTCAAGAAGTTTTTCATAACGCTGCTCCGCAGAAAAGTTGCTATTCTGTATAATTCTTTTTTGGTGATTAATCATCGAATTTTGAAATAATATTCTAAAATATCTTTCAAAACTTGGTGCCTCATCCAATAATTTTTCAAAGCCAGCTTTATCCAGAATAATCAAAGCCGAGTCAGTCATGGCCTTAATGGTAAATTTCGAGTTCAGTCCCAAATTCATACTTTCAATATCACCCGTCCACAAACCCTCCTGACCAAACTGCAAAATATTGATCGTTTTTTTCTCAGTTTCATGGTAGGTCATTAAGCTCCCTCCTTTAATAAAATAGATGAAACTTTTTGAGGTATCCTGTTTAAGTATTATTGCATTTTTCTTATATATTTTTTCAGTTACCAGTGATTTAAATATTTCAAAATCCTTTTCAGAAATATCGCTTGTTTTCAAAAAATGATAATAGATACAGGAAAAATCCATTCTTGGCTATTTTTAAAGGTGAATTATAGAATAAAGTTTATCAACCTTTATATATTTAACAAATGTATTTATTTTTTTGTTTTTCCAATATTATTTAAACTATTTAAAATTTGGGTATCAAAAAAAACCAAGAAATCTCTAAATTGCATTTCAAAACTGAAATACATGAATAGCATTCAATCCATTATTCAAGCGCTTCAAAAAGATCAAATCTTGCTTTTTGCTATTCCAATATTTTTGTTATCTGCTTTAATTGAATGGTATTTGGCAAAAGATCAGATGAAAGACTTGTATGTGAAAAAAGACTTTTTAGTATCCATTTCAATGGGCATTTTATCTTCAATTGTGGAGTTTCTGCCGAAAGTTTTAGCCTTCTATATTTTTTATAATCTACACGAAATCACTCCTTTAAGGGACGTAGTTGAACGCCAATGGTGGGCTTGGATTGCACTTTTTTTTCTCGACGACTTTGCTTATTATTGGAATCATAGAATGAATCATGAAGTCCGTCTTTTTTGGGCAGGTCATGTGCCCCACCATTCTTCTGTGAAGTTCAACTTTGGCACAGCTTTGCGTCAAGGTGTGGGTGAGCGTGTGCACAAATTCATCTGGTATGGCTGGATTCCCCTTTTAGGTTTTGACCCATTGATGATGTTTACAATGATGGGGTTGAATCTTATTTATCAATTTTTTGTACATACTGATTTGGTATACAA
>JAZKGO010000060.1:50157-55710 GCA_040385875.1 Bacteroidota bacterium | reverse complement strand
GCAATCTTAAAGGATGTTTTACGTGCCAAAAAATGGTCCGATAAATTGAAATATGTATTTTATGCACCCGGTTGGAGCCATGATGGGGTTGATAAACGAGCAAAAACATTAAGAAAACTATCAAATTTTCTCTAAACTTAAGATGGAATTTAGGCTCGAATACGAATTTAATGTGGATGCTCAAACCCTCTATCGAGCCTGGCTCGATAGCGAACAACATTCAGAAATGACTGGCGGTGAGGCGGTTATCTCCACAATTGAAGGTGAGAAATTTACCGCTTGGGACGAATACATAACTGGTTCAAATATTGAACTAAAACCCAACACTTATATCAAACAATCGTGGCGCAGTAGTCAATTTCTGGATGACCAACCAGACTCAATTCTTGAGCTTTATTTTGAGGATTTGGAAAGTGGAAGGACTCGTATAACGCTTATTCACAGCAACTTAACTAATAGTAAAGAGGATAAAGCTTATGAAAAAGGCTGGATCGAAAATTATTTTAAACCAATGTCTGAATATTTTACCTTATGATTTTTATTACACAATTGATCTACGTTATCCCTGGCGAAGAAGCCGTTTTCAATCAGTTTGAGGCGATTGCTATTCCAATCATTGCCAAATATAATGGTAAACTTTTACTGAGAGTAAGGCCTGACAATCAAGCCTTTATCGAATCAAATATTGAAAACCCTTATGAAATACATCTGATTGAATTTGTGGCTGAGATTGATTTTCAAAATTTTATGAAGGATCCTGAAAGGAAAAATTTCTTGCATTTGAAAGAAAAGTCGATCCGGTCGTCAGTTTTGATAAAAGGGGATAAGCTTTAAATAGGAGTGAGAAATGGACTTACCTTTAATAGATCAAAAATATTTATTGGAAAAATTTGAGGGCAAAGGTGGATGGACTTTTGCCAGAATCCCTGATATTAAAGCCGACAAACAAAACTACTTCAATTGGGTAAAAGTCAAAGGAACAATTGATGGCTTCGAAATAAGCAAATACAACCTAACCTCGATGGGCAATAGTCAAATGTTTCTGCCTGTAAGAGCCGAAATCAGAAAGAAAATCAAAAAAGAAGCGGGTGATTGGGTGCATATAATTTTGTATCCTGATAATGAGCCGCTTATCACACCCGAAGAGATGTGGCTTTGCCTCGAAGATGAGCCAAAAGCAATGAAGTTTTATCAAAAAATAACTGAAAGCGAGCGAAAACACTATATCGATTGGATATATAGTGCTAAAATGAATCAAACAAAAATTGATAGGATGATAAAAGCTATCGATAGACTGGCCAGAGAGTTGAAAATGTATGATATTGGAAAATGATAAAACAATAAAACTAAGGAGTGTGTAAGTAAAAAAACTGAATTAAGTTTTACAAAAAGATTTCAATTATTTTTGCAAAAAACAAATTACCTATGATCTACTATATAATGGGCGTTTCTGGCTCTGGAAAAACTACAATTGGAAAAAGTCTTTCAGAAAAGCTCAATATCCCTTTTTTTGATGCGGACGATTTCCACTCGGAAGCCAATGTAGCAAAAATGGCCGCCGGCCAGGCCCTCAATGACGACGACCGAATTGGCTGGCTTAACTCATTGAATAACAAAGCAGTAGCACAAATAAACTGTAACGAGGGAGCAATCATTGCCTGCTCTGCTTTGAAAGAAAAATATCGAGATATCTTATCAGATGGTATTGAAAACGAGATCCATTGGGTCCATTTAGAAGGTGATTTTGAGCTTATTTTCGAAAGAATGAAGCAAAGAATTAACCATTATATGCCAGCGAATTTGCTGAAATCACAATTTGAATCTTTAGAAAAACCTGATTACGGCATTCATATTTCCATCAATCAAAGTCCGGAAGATATCTTGTCAGAAATTCTCAAAGAAATCCAACCAAAAAAAGAATTTGGCTTAATTGGTTTGGGAGTAATGGGCAAAAGTTTGGCCAGAAATTTGGCCTCAAAAGGATTTAAATTGGCCCTATACAATCGATTTGTAAAAGGTGCAGAAGAAAAGGTTGCCGAAAAATTCATTACAGAATTTGAAGAATTAGAATCATGCTCAGGCTTTGAAAGCCTTTCTGAATTTGTGGATAGTCTTGAAAAACCACGAAAAATATTTCTGATGGTAAACGCTGGAAAGGTTACGGATATGGTAATCAAAGAGTTAGGTGAAATTTTAGCAGCTGAAGATATTATCATAGATGGAGGTAATTCACACTACTCAGATACGGAAAGAAGAATCGAACAGCTGCAAGAAAAGGGAATTGATTTTGTGGGGACGGGCGTTTCTGGTGGGGAAGAAGGTGCGCTAAAAGGCCCTTCAATCATGCCTGGAGGATCAAAATTGGCTTATCAAAAAATTGAACCTTATTTGACAGCTATTGCTGCCAAAGATAAAAATGGATTGCCTTGTTGTACCTATATTGGCGCTCAAGGAGCTGGCCATTTTGTAAAAATGGTACACAATGGTATTGAATATGCTGAAATGCAGCTTTTGGCTGAAATATATGCTTTGATGCGATATGGAAATCAGATGACTCCCTTTGAAATTTCAGAAGAATTAGCTTCTTGGAATCAGACAGAATTGGGCTCCTACTTGTTAGAAATTACTTCCAAAATATTGGCAAAAAAGGAAGGTGAAGGCTATTTAATCGACCAAATATTAGATAAAGCAGGCAATAAAGGAACTGGAAGCTGGACCACCATCACAATGGCTGAAGCAGGAATTCCTGCCACCTTAATTTCGGCCTCACTCTTTGCCAGATTTGTATCCTCATTTAGAGATAAGCGAACAAAATATACAGAACTATTTGATTTTGAATCAACTACAGAAATAAATATCAATTTATTAGACTTAAAAAGAGGTTACGGATTGGCAAGATTAGTGAATCATCAGCAAGGCTTTGAATTGATATTGGAAATTTCGAAGCAACATACTTGGGATATTAATTTGCAAGAATTGTCGAGAATTTGGACTAATGGTTGTATTATCCGATCGGTACTTATGGAAAACTTTTTCGAATCAACAATTGATAAAAAAGATAAGAATATTTTAAAGTCTGAATTAGAAAGTTTAAGAAACATAGGGGCAACTGCCATTCAAATTGGCATCAGTGCCCCATGTCTATTAGCAGCAGTTGATTTTCTCAATGCACATCTGTTCAACTTCCCAACCGCCAATATAATACAGGCTCAAAGAGACTTTTTTGGTGCACATACTTATCAAAGAATTGATGATGCTTCTGGCAAAAATTATCACACCATCTGGGAATAAATTGATTAAATAATAATTTTCAATAATTAACTCTCAAAAAAAGTATTTTCTATTTTGGAAATTGTTAGTTGAAATTTTTCTTTGAAATCAAATTTAATAGTCACCGCCAGAACCCGCCCCGCCAAAATCACCTCCACCAAACTTGGTGCCTTCTGTTGTATTGGTTGTTGGCATTACTTGATTGACTGCAATCGCCTCTAAATTTTGAAATTTATTTTCAGAATCGGGTGTATAAGTCAAAGTATGCTTTGGTGTTTTTAAATATTGAATAGCCCACGCCGAGAGCAAAATCAGTAATGTTCCAACTAAAGTTAAAGCCCACTCTACTGACAGCGAAAAGAAATATTCTTGATAAGTATAAATCGAAAAAGCAATCGTTATCAAACCGACAATCAGCATTTTACGATCGTGTTTCATCAAACCCCTTACAATAAAAAATATTGGAATTCCTATTGTAAAAAAATAAAATAGCGGTGCAAAGGCTATTTGAATAGATTCTCCTAAATCATTTAACATGGCATTGCCCTCACGAACCACGTAATAATTACCTCCAATATAAAACGAAAGTAAAGCCATAACTTCTAAAATATTCTGCGCATCAGTATAATAGTTTGAATCCTCTATTTTACGCCAATGCTTTATTGCCCAATAGCTAACAGCCGAAACAATCATTATCACAAAAGGAAGAAGCAACTTTCCTATCTCAAATTTAGCCGAAACAGTAAACCAAAAAACTATCACGGTAATATATAAGCCTATCGTCACAAGCAAATCGGCATATCGGATGAGTGCTAGAAATAGAATTATAATTAGAATTAAACAGTAGACCCAAAACGGCAATTTTACATCGGTAATGGCAATAAAAAAACCAAATAGAGTAGATAACATGGTATAAAGCAGTGCATTATCTACTCCAGAACGATAGTAGTTATTTTTTTGGGTAAATGAATCCAATAGATAATACAACAATACAGAATAACCCAAACATATGATGGCTAATGCATAAGTTGATTCCAATAATGCTGCAAAAAATAAAGATGCCAGCCCAGCTGCTGACATAATTACAATATTTGCAAAAATGAATAGTCCAATTTTTACAAAAATATTTGAATGCTTAAATCCAACTGGAATTACAGTTTTGGCAGCTTCATATTGGCTGGAATCCAGATACTTTTGAAAGAACCATTTTTTTATAATAGATTGATGATGAATGTTTTCAACCCATTCTTCATTATAGGCTTTGGTTAGATAGTTTTTCATTTTTTTATTCCTAAAATTCTTTTGATGTTATTTAAAAAATAAATGATACCCCCCGCAGTTGCTAAAAAATAAATTTGGTAAAGGATGAAATCTAAATCCGAGGGCACCACTTTAAAAAAGCCATAGGTAAAGGCTATATAACCATAAACGACACCCATTAGAAGAAATACATAGGATAACTTCAATCGGGCATAATTGACTGATAGATAAGACAATACGCCAACTATTAGGAAATATACAATTTTAAAATCGAAAGAAAAAAGCCCCACTAATGCTGAGGTAAATGCCAAATTCCCTCCTAAAAATAAATAGGTAAAAGCAAAATGGATTTTTTTGTTCTGTTTTTCTGAAAACCAACCCACAAAAACCAACAAACAACCTAAGGCTAAGGCAGTTAAAATTAAAGACTGAGTATTAAAATTGTTGCTTTTCCAAAGGTCAACAGGTGCAATAGTGACTCCCACCCATGAAGCCAAAGCTGTAATGGCCATTGAAAGCACCCCCCTATGGTCAAAACGATAGGCACAATAAAAAAACAAAATAGAAGGGATTAATGTGGCCATTCCGTATCGCTCTCCAAATAAATTATATTGATATTGCAGATACGCTTCCAACATTAAAAAGGTAAGGCAGCCACCTAATAAGGAAAAATCGCTCAAATTATTGGAATTCGAAACTTCCTCCCAAGTAAATGAATGGATGGTTTTGACCGCATAATAAAAACAGAATAAACATAATAAAGCTATTAATACAATGAGCACATCATGGCCTATCGTATTGATATTTTTATAAATGAGTACGCCTAAACCTGTGGTGAATAGGGTGATTCCTAAATAAAGTAAAGATCTTAATTCCCAATGAATTGAAAAAGGCTTACTCTGTTCGTACGATTCAATTTTTGAGGCTAATTCAGCAGAAATTATTTCATTCTCTTTGAGAACATTTAAAATGTCTAGATATTTTATCATGGTTTTAGAGGTTATAATCTACTCTTTTTCAATA
>JAZKGO010000060.1:33691-50057 GCA_040385875.1 Bacteroidota bacterium | reverse complement strand
GAAAGTGCCTCAACAGCCGCCTTTGACGCACAATAAACATTGCCATTGGGATAAGTTTGCTTGCCTGCCACCGACGATAAATTAAATATATGCCCTTGCTTTCTGGCAATCATAAAAGGCATTACGGCTTTTGAAACATATAAAAGTCCCTTCACATTTCCATCCATCATATTATCCCAATCTTCCGTATCGCCGTCTTGAATTGGGCCTAATCCATGGGCATTACCTGCATTATTTACCAAAATATCAATGGATTTCCAATCTTCGGGCAAGGAGTCTATGGCTGTAAAAACTTCTTCTTTGACTCTTACATCGAAAGTTAAAATGTAAGTATTCACTGATTCGCCAATTTCTTCCTGTAGCTCAGTGAGACGATCCAACCGACGACCGCATAGGATTAAATCGATCCCATTTTTACTAAATTCATAAGCCACTGCACGCCCAATACCCGACGATGCACCTGTAATCAAAGCAATAGTTGCCATATAGATTGTATTTTTTGCAATAAAATTACAATTTAAGACCTTATTAATATATATTTATACTTGATGAAAAAATTATTTAGAAACCTTTGCTACCTCACATTTTGTTTAGGCTTATTTGCTTGTAAAAAAGAGGAAGAGATCGACCCTTGCATTCTGAATCCACTAGAAACCAATTCAACCCTTAAACGTATTGTTTATTTGGAAGAAAAGCATAATATGGATAGCTGTTCAATCAATTTGGTGAGCCGAGTGGACGCTTCTACCAAATTAAAGGAGTATTTTTTTGTGGTCACCAATGGATCACCGATTTTAAATTACCACTTTATCAAGAATGCCCAGATTATCAATTGTAACGGACGTGATATTGGTGAGTTTTATGTAAAATCAAATTATGAAGAGTTTTTTAGTTCGGTAAAATTTGAAAAGAAAATATGGAAAAAAGACAAGCGAATACCGATTGAAACAGCAGGAACTTGTGGCACATTGACTCCGCTTAAAGATATTGTCTATTTTCAAAATTTGAACACACTTCTAGATAAATATGCCTGGAAATCAGCAATTTACCAATATAAATATCAGAATCAAACTCTGTATTATGGATTATATACGGCTATAGACCAAAAGGAAAACAAATATGCTAGCTTAGCCGCAATGGATTGTTCTGGAAAAAATCTCCAAGATTCTCCTAGTTGGAATCAGGTCGATTTTCTTGAAAATGCAGTTTTAGAAAGGCAAATTAGGTAGAGAATATTTATGGAAACCATAAAAAAGCACCAATCTGAGAACAGAATGGTGCTTTTTTTAAAACTTATTTTTGACTAGCAATACTCCTCAAATACACCTTCCAAATGGTTGGCAATTATCTCAGCTGAACGACCTTCAATATGATGACGCTCCACAAAATGGATCAGTTCACCGTCTTTAAAAAGCGCAATTGATGGCGATGAAGGTGGATATGGCAAATGGTGTTCACGAACAGTTTGAGTAGCTTCCTGATCTACCCCTGCGAAAACAGTAACCAGATGGTCTGGCTTTTTCTCAGAATTCCAAACGGCTTCTTTCACACCTGGGCGTGCCGTGCGTGCCGAACAGCCACAAACTGAGTTAATAAAAACTAAAGTTGTGCCTTTTTCAGCCAAACTTGATTCAACTTCTGTCGGTGTTTTCAATTCTTTGAAACCACCTTCTACGATATCTGCTCTCATTGGAGCTACTAAATGTTCTGGATACATGATTTTGATTTACGATTTTTGATTTCGGATTTCGGAATGAAAATTTATTCCAAAACTACATACTTAAATTTTTAACAAATTTATACTTAAAATAATTTCTACTTTTCACTTTTTTTTACTCTTTGCCTCCTTGCCTATTGCCTATTTGCCTATTGATTACATAAACCCCAATTCCAATTTGGCCACTTCGCTCATCATATCTTGCGAATAAGGCGGATCAAAAGTGAGCTCAATACTTACTTCTGAAACTCCTTCAATCTCTCTTATTTTTTGTTCCACTTCTGAGGGTATCGATTCAGCTGACGGACATGAAGGTGAGGTCAAGGTCATCAAAACATACACATTATTTACAGGAAACACCTTAATTTCATAAATCAGACCTAATTCGTATACGTCCACAGGTATTTCTGGGTCATATACCTCTTTTATGGCTTTTACTACCAGTTCTTTTAGCTCATTCTCACTAAGAACAGGTTTTTCTGTTGCTAAGTTTTCTGTTTCTTCCATTTTTTAATTATTTAATTCAAAAACAGCCGCCTCTTTCATTTTTTTTACCATACTAGCCAATCCATTAGACCTAGTTTGTGCCAAATGTGAGGTCATTCCTATTCTATCAATAAAATATAAATCAGCATTGGCAATGTCTTTTGGCTTTTGGTTGGATAAAATTCTCACTAAAATTGCTACCAATCCTTTTACTATAATGGCCTCAGAATCAGCCACAAAAATCAAGTTTTCTCCTTCTTTTTTTGCATTCAACCATACTCTACTTTGGCAACCTTTTATAATATTTTCTTCTGTTTTTTCTGATTCAGGAAACGGTTTCAGTTTTTTTCCTAAATCAATAATATATTCATATTTATCTGCCCAATCATCAAAAAGCTCAAACTCCTCAATTATTTCATTCTGTATCTCATCAATTGTCATTCAATTTTTATTTTTGAATATAAATTTTAAATGTAAGCCACTTTTACATTTATCTGTTCTACTTTTTATATTATTTTTTAAACTTTAATGAGGCTATTATTTTAACATTTTTATTGCCCTTCGCAAACCCACTACCATTCTATCCACTTCCTCAATTGTATTATAAACAGCAAAAGAAGCTCTTGTAGTTCCTAAAATATTAAATCGTTGCATCAATGGCTGCGTACAATGATGGCCAGTCCTTACTGCAATACCTTGATTATCAAGTAATACGCCAATATCTTGATGATGAATGCCTTCAATAACAAAGCTAATTACAGATACTTTTTCTTTGGCTGTACCGATTATTTTTAAACCTTCAATTTGCAATAATTGCTCAGTTGCATAATTAAGTAGCATTTTCTCATGAGTAGCAATATTATTCCTACCCAAGTTATCTGTATATTCCAATGCTGTTTTAAGCGCAACTACATCTGCAATATTAGGTGTACCTGCTTCAAATTTATAGGGCAGGTCATTATATGTAGTCTTTTCAAAAGTAACCTCTTTAATCATTTCACCCCCTCCCATATAGGGTGGCATGACTTCTAAAAGGGCTTTTTTGCCATACAAAACCCCCATTCCTGTTGGGCCATACAATTTATGTGCTGAAAAAGCATAAAAATCCACATCCAAATCTTGCACATCTATATTGAAATGGGAAGTTGCTTGTGCACCATCCACTAATACTTTGGCTCCATACTGATGAGCCATTGCAATCATTTTTTTGACAGGATTGATGGTACCCAATGAATTGGAAACATGGTTAAAGGAAACCAACTTAGTGTTTTCCGAAAGCAGTTTTTCATAAGCTTCTAAATCTAGCTCACCCGAATCCAAAACTGGAATTACTTTAAGGTTGATACCTTTCTCCTCACATAACATCTGCCATGGTACAATATTGGAATGATGCTCCAGTCCTGAAATGATAATATCTTCTCCTTTATGAATGAATTTTCTACCGAAAGTGCTGGCTACCAAGTTGATACCTTGGGTAGTACCAGAGGTAAAAATGATTTCTTCGGTACTCCCAGCATTTAAAAATTCTTTAATGGCCACACGAGAGGCTTCAAAATCACGGGTGGCACGTTCCGCTAAGGTATGAATCCCTCTATGGATATTTGCATTATCAAAATTATAATAATGCGCAATCGCCTCAATCACCTGGGTTGGTTTTTGAGTGGTGGCAGCATTGTCAAAATAGACTAATTGCTTGCCATTGATGGTTTGGTCAAGAATAGGAAAATCAGCTCTAATTTTCTGAATATCAATCATTATTCTAACGGGTCTATTTTCAACATAGGCTGGTCTTTTTCCATTAATGACCAATTTATAAAAAGCTCATTTTGGTGTAAAACCGCCCACTCGACCACCAAACCTAAAGTTTTAGCTGGCAGCTTTCCTTCTAGCAATGCAAAATCTTTAATAGCTATCACCGCTTTGAATTCGCCATAATGTGCATGGAAATGGGGTGGATTGTGATCATCAAAATACATATAGATGATGATTCCGAAAAAGCGACTAATTTGTGGCATATTGTTTTTCTTTCCAATCCTCAAATGTTAATCCTTTCAATTTTAAATATAAAGAATCAGGACAAATATCTAAATCATTATCCCAGGCAACTGCATTTGACTCTCTATCAATGTAAACATTAAAAAAAAGATTTCCATCGTTCCATTTTTTGAAAACACCTTTATTTTTAAGATGAGAAATATCTACAATTCCTTCTGTTCCATCATCATATTTTAATGAAAGCTGGAAATTCTCAAGCCCTTTTACATCAATTAGTTTTGGAAACATAATATAAATTTTTATTAGCCCAAATTTAACTATTATAAATTTTCTCCTGAATTAAACCCTGCAAATAGACTTTAATCGATTCAATTTCCATTTTATCTATCACTTCTTGCGCAAAAGCCAACATTAAAAGCGATTTGGCAGTGGCTTTTGAAATACCACGGGCTTGCATATAAAACAGTGCATCGTCATTTAATTGACCAGTAGTAGTTCCATGCGAGCATTTTACATCATCCGCCCAAATTTCCAATTGCGGTTTTGTATTCATAGTGGCATCTGTTGAAGCCAATACGTTTTTACATGATTGAAAGGCATTGGTTTTCTGGGCATCCTGCCTAACAAAGATTTTGCCATTAAATACGCCTGTTGATTTATCTTTGAGAACCCCTTTATAAAATTCATTTGAGTTAGAATTGGGCTTCATATGATCTACAACCGTATGATTATCAATATGTTGCGTATTATTGGGAATATACAAGCCAAACATATTGGCTTCGGCATATTCGCCGTCTACTTTTATATTGAGGTTATTTCTAACAAAACCACCGTTAGCAGTAACAGTATTGGCGGTGAATACTGATTTACTTTTTTGCAAAACAGCAGTGGTGCCAATATGATAGGACGAATCCGTTTCATTTTGAACCTTATAATAATGCACATTGGCCTCTTCATTCACAAAAATTTCAGAGTAGGCATTTGTAAACACTTCATTTTCACCCAATGTACGATAAGATTCGGCAATTTGAAGTTCGGCATTCTTTCCAATAATAAAAAGATTTCTTGGCTGTAAGCCTATGTTTTCAGCACGGGCATCCGTAATAAATCTCAAAATTACGGGCTGTGCAACTACTTTGTTATCAGGTACATATACAAATAATCCATGTTGAGTAAAGGCTGTATTGAGTGCTGAAAATGCATTAATATCCGAATCGGTATTGGTATTAAAATATTCGGTAATTAGTGCAGAATATTTAATAATTGCTTCCGAGATAGGTAATATTATCAGCTCTGATTGATCGCTAACAATTTTTGAAAGAGCCGAACTATAAATTCCGTTAATGAAATAAATAATGTTACCTTCCAAGTTTGGAATGGGCATTTGCTCCAAATCCTCAACTGAAAAATCAGTTTTTCCGCTAAAATTAAACGACTTTTCAGTGATTGATTTTACATTAGAATATTTCCATTCTTCATGACGAATAGTAGGGAAATTCAATTGTTGAAAAGTATCAAAAGCGGTCTTTCTAATTTGATGAATGGGCTTAACGGCGTTGCCATTCAAACCAATTTCAAATTGCTGAAAATCAACCAATAACTGCTTTTTTAACGAGCTTATATTCTCCATTTATATTCAATATTGGCATATAATATTGCCAAACTAATAAAATATTTTAAACTAATTGATCTACTTCAGATTTTATCCAGTCGTAGCCCTTTTCTTCCAATTCTAGAGCCAATTCTTTGGTACCAGATTTCACAATCCTTCCTTTGTATAACACATGCACATAATCAGGTACGATATAATCCAGTAATCGTTGATAATGGGTCACCACAATCGTAGCGTTATTAGGAGATTTCAATTTGTTTACTCCTTCGGCCACAATTCTTAGTGCATCGATGTCAAGGCCTGAGTCTGTTTCATCTAAAAGTGCCAATTTAGGCTCCAAAACGGCCATCTGAAATATTTCATTCTTCTTTTTCTCCCCGCCAGAAAAGCCTTCATTTAATGAACGATTCAAAAGCGACTGATCCATATTGATAAAAGCCATTTTGCTTTTGAACATTTTCAAAAAAGCAACAGCATCTAAAGGCTCTTCACCTTTATATTTTCGGATTTCGTTTACAGCCGTTTTCAAAAAGTTTGTAGTTGATACTCCAGGGATTTCAATTGGATACTGAAAAGCCAAAAACACACCTTCAGCAGCACGCTCTTCTGGTGAAAACTCCAAAAGATTTTTCCCAAAAAATTCAATTGATCCTTCTGTCACTTCGTAGGTTTCACGACCAGCCAAAACGGAAGCCAAAGTACTTTTTCCAGATCCATTGGGGCCCATTATCGCATGAACTTCCCCAGCTTTTACTTCTAAATTGATGCCTCGCAAAATTTCTTTTTCTCCGATACATGCATGCAAATTTTCAATTTTTAACATTCTTTTATTACAGTTTTTTTGAAAAATTAAAACTCCTCACACTATCTATATTTCATTCCAAAAGCTTTAAAAATAGCTGTTCTAGCAACATTAAATCTTGAGTGAATGGAATAGGTGAAAAGGGGTAATCTTAATTAAATGCAAATTTACGATTAGAATTCTTAAAAAACTATATCTTATTTAGAACAACTCTAGATTACGCAAAAAAGTTTCAGATTTGGATACAATTAAAACTCAAAATGTTAACTAATGGGGTAATTTAAAAGTTCAAACCTGAATTAAGGTATTTAAACCTTTTCCGAACTTCAAAAATAATATGATTTCAAGAAAAATAATTTTATTCCCATTTCAAATCCTACTTTAAATTACTTAAACTCACATTTTGTGTTTTTGATAAATTTTCGCCTTGACTTTCACAAAAAAATATGCCTATTTGCATAAAAAATCAACAAATTAGATGCTCAACGTCAATTCAGAAATAGGAACATTAAAAAGACTTTTAATTCACAGCCCCGACTCAGGTTTAGGAAAAGTGGTACCATCAAAAGCCCAAGATTGGCTATTTGAAGACATTGTGCATTTAGATACAATGCGTAAAGATGAATATGATTTTTACATAAAAATTTTATTGTACTTTCTTGATCCTCAAAAGATTAAAGGAAAATTAGGTGCGATTGATTCGGATGCAACAAGGTCTTTTTTTAAACCAGATAGTGCAACCTATTTCAATTCGGATAAAGTGGTTGAACTTCAAAAGCTGTTGGCTGAGATACTTGAAAATGAAGAAATTAAGACAAAAATAGTGGCCGCAGCCTGTGCCATTGAAAAAGAATGGTTTACCACGCAAGCCGAACTTTGTGCCTTAAACCCAATTGAATTGGCAAAAACATTGATTTCAGGCTCTACACCTACTGGAGAAATGCTGTTTCCTCCTATTCCAAATTTTATTTTTACAAGAGATATTGGCATTACCATTAATAATTATTTATTACTCAACAGGCCTAAAAAGCAAGCCCGCTCACGTGAGGCATTATTGGCTCAATATATATTTTATTGCCATCCTATTTTTGCAAAAAATAGAGAAAATATCATCGAAATACCTGACAATGAGACCATTTTCCTTTTACCAGAAGAAGAAGCCGAGGAAAACCTTTGCACTTTGGAGGGTGGAGATGTGATGATGGTGGCCAAAAATCATTTACTAATTGGTATTTCTGAGCGCACTTCTATTTATGCGGCTAAGCAAGTGATTAAGATTCTCTTTGAGAAAAAAGTAGTGGAGAAAATCACGCTCATAAAAATACCTCGAAAGCGGGACTACATGCATATTGACACAATTTTCACCCAAGTAAAAAGAAATATTTGGGTTTTGTTGGCCAGTTTAGGAAAAAACAATAACAATTTGGAGGATGAGGCACTCATCAAAGCGGGATTATTAACTGACCGCCCATTTGAAAAAATACAGATTGTTCAGTTTAGAAAAGGGACGGAGCAAGAGCCTCGCAAAATTCAAAATTTAGAAGATTTACTCACTGAAATATCAGTGTATGATCTTGATTGTAAGCCACTTGATGTAAAGTTTATCTATTCGGGCAACAACGAATTTCCCTATGGAGCCCGTGAGCAATGGACAGATTCGTGCAATCTTTTGGCACTCAAAGAGGGTGTTGTAATTGGCTATGACCGCAATGACAAAACAATCGAAGCATTCAAAAAAGAAGGTTTTGAGGCCATAACCGCTGCGGAGCTTTGTGAACAATTGGAAAATGGAAGTAAAAATATTGAGACTATTTCGGATACATTTATCATGCTACCCTCCGCTGAACTTTCAAGAGCAAGAGGTGGCTCCCATTGTATGAGTATGCCACTGATAAGAGAATCTTTCTAATCCAAAATGAACTAATATAATGCCAAATAGCTCCCCATCTAATATCTTACATCCAATATCTAATTTACTGATGATTAGGCCAGTAAACTTTGGATTTAATGAGGAAACAGCCCATTCTAACGCTTTTCAAGACAAAGAATTCGGGATAAAAAACAAAGAAAATGCACAAAAAATAGCGGTGAAGGAGTTTGATGAATTTGTGGAAAAACTTCGAAATGAGGGCATTAAAGTATTGATAATTGAGGATACTTTGGAACCAGCCACTCCAGATTCTATTTTTCCCAATAATTGGATTTCTTTTCATGAGAATGGCACAATCGTTACCTATCCAATGGAGGCTCATAATAGGCGACTTGAAAGAAGAGAGGATATTATACAAACAATTGAAAATCAATTCATTGTCAACCAAAAAATCGATTTAACCAGTTTCGAAAAAGAGGGAAAATATTTGGAAGGAACCGGTTCCATGGTGCTAGATAGAACTAATAAAATTGCCTATGCTTGCCTTTCTCCACGTACAAATTCAGAAGTTTTGAATCAATTTGGGGAGCAATTGGGTTATGAAATGGTGGTTTTTAAGGCGGTGGATTCGGCAGGAAAGGCTATTTATCATACCAATGTTTTGATGTGCGTAGCAACAGATTTTGTGGTGATTTGTTTAGATGCAATTCCTGATAAAAATGAGAGAGATTTAGTAAAAAAGACAATCGAAATGACAAATAAAAAACTAATTGAGATTTCGTTTTCACAAATGAATAAATTTGCGGGAAATATGCTCGAATTAACAGGAAATGACAACACTAAATATCTGGTAATGAGCGATTCAGCATTCGAATCACTTTCGGAAAATCAAATTACTATTTTTGAAAAATACTGCAAAATTATACATTCAGATTTGAGCATGATAGAAGGCAATGGAGGGGGAAGTGCCAGATGCATGATGGCTGAAGTTTTATTAGAAGTGAAAAATTAGGAAGAAATAAAAATAATCAAAAAAACAAAACTTTAGCCCAATCTGAGCTAGAAATTTTTAATCAAAATCGAAATCTACATACTAAAATGGCAACTTACAAAACAAACTATATTGGAGGCCTCAGAGCAGAATCCACTCATTTACAATCAGGTATCATCATCCTAACAGATGCCCCTACTGATAATATGGGCAAAGGCGAGGCTTTTTCGCCGACCGATTTGGTAGCGACTGCTTTAGGCACTTGTATCATTACTACAATGTCTATCTTTGGTCAAAAAGAAGGGATTGACTTTACGGGTTCAGCATTGACTGGCACCAAAATAATGACCCAGGAAGGACCCAGAAAAATCGCCAGAATTGAAATAGAAATTGAATTGAAAACAAATATTGAGCTGGAACAGCCTCAAAAAGAAAAGTACGAAAGAATCGCCGCTACCTGCCCTGTTGCCCAAAGCTTAAGCCCAGAGTTGGAGCAAGTGGTAAAAATCAGCTGGGTTTAATTGATTCTTTACACTCAAGAGGGGGTTATTCAAACCTTAGATGTTTCACTGATTCCCCTGAGTTGGCTAGTTCCAGCAATGAATCAATGCCAATTTGCAAATGATTTTCAACGAAATGGGTTGTCACTTTTTTGTCAGAGGCTGCTGTTTTTACTCCTTCGGGTGTCATGGGGTTATCTGAAACGAGTAATAAAGCCCCATGAGGTATCTTATTTACAAAACCAACCGTGAAAATGGTGGCCGTTTCCATGTCAATGGCCATGGCCCTTATTTTGTGTAAATAGTTTTTAAAATCTTCGTCATGCTCCCATACACGCCTATTGGTAGTGTATACGAGGCCTGTCCAATAGTCCAATTCATGTTTTTTGATCATGGAAGAAACTGCTCTTTGAAGCCTAAAAGAAGGCAAAGCAGGCACCTCCTTTGGCATGTATTCATCAGAAGTTCCTTCCCCACGAACTGCCGCAATGGGCAAAATCAAGTCGCCCAATTTTGAGCTACTTTTGAGGCCTCCACATTTTCCCAAAAATAAAACGGCCTTTGGCATAATAGCGGTAAGCAAGTCCATCACAGTAGCCGCCATTGGCGAGCCCATCCCAAAATTGATAATTGAAATATTTTGTGCGGTGGCAACCTGCATAGGCTTATCACGACCCAGCACCTCCACTCCAAATTTATTGGCGAACATATCAATATAATTTGAAAAGTTTGTCAATAAAATGTATTCACCAAACTCATTTAAATCCATCCCAGTGTATCTCGGAAGCCAATTATTTACAATATCAACTTTTGTTTTCATATCTAATCATTATTTACTGGGCATTTCTAATCGATTATTTTGGAGCTAAATTATTCTAATAATTTTAAAAATAATCAATCGTCTTGTTTTAATTGCCAATTTTAAACTCAATACAAAATTAGCCTTTTAATATAAAATCAATACAAAAAGGGTTAATTTCGGTAAAATAATATATTAATTAATGCAACCGCTCAATTTACCCCCCTTTGATTTCAGACTAAATATATTAAATGAAAAGCAGTACATTTTTGATACGATTCGTAAAAAATATGTGATGAATTCGCCTGAAGAATGGGTAAGGCAACATTTTGTAAATTTCTTAATCCATCATAGAAACTATTCAAAAAATTTAATAAAACTAGAATCGGGTATTCTTTATGGAAAAAGGCAGAAACGTACTGATATTCAAGTATTTGACAATGAAGGAATGCTTAGAATTATTGTTGAATGTAAAGCCCCGGAGATTAAGCTAAATGCCAAAGTAATTAGCCAAATTTTACAGTATCACAAAATTTTGAATGCTCAATTATTGGCGATTACAAATGGTATTGATCATGTATTTATCTCTTTGAAAAATAAAAACAAAATTGAATATCTATCCGATTTCCCTCCTCAAGATTTCGAAATTTGACCGATTAATAAATACTGGTATAATTTTAGCTCTAATTATTTGAAAGTACCAATAAATTATTCAAAATTTAACATTGTAAATTTTTGCTTAAATTTTTGCGCCTTCGAATCATTTAATCCAAACCTTAGGAAATAAAGGTTATAAATAATCATGAAAAAATCAATTCTATTATCAATCTGTTTTTTGACACTTAGTTTTAGCGGTATTGCTCAAACTAAAACAACTACCACCACCAAAAAACCAACAACTGTAAAAAAAGCACCGGCTAAAGTAGCTCCAAAAACTACTATAACTACAAAACCTGCCACTACCACCACTCCTACAGTAGCCAAGCCAGTTGAAATTCAACAGACTGTTGCTCCACCAGCTGAGGTAATAAAAGAGCCTGCTGGCCCACCGGTAACTGGCGCCATTATTGAAGGACCAAAAAGTTATAGCGCAACTGAAACCAAAACAACTACCACACAAAAAACAACAACAGTAAAAACTGTTTCCAAACCAGAAAAAACAAAAAAGAGCTCTTCAAATGCAAGCGAGGCGGTTAGCAGCTATATTGGAATCAGAGGTGGGTATAATTTATCGACAACGCAAGATGTTTTGGATCAATTGGATTCTGAGTTAGGGCCTTCAGAAGCAGAAGAAAAATTCTTACCTGGTTATATGGGAGGAATTGTAATCAATTTAGGGATTAGCAAAGTGTTTTCAATTCAACCAGAAATATTGTATTCTCAACAGGGTTTGAAAGTAGTAAATGGATCAGATAAAATTATTGGCAAATATGACATCGTAAATGTACCCTTGCTTCTAAAATTAGCCTTTGGAAGCCCTAAAGTAAAATTTTTCATAAATGCTGGCCCATATATTGGTTATAAACTTAATCAATCAGCTGAGATTAGCTGGAGTGGATTTGAACTAAATGGAAAACAAGATTTTGTGACCGAATATGATGCTTTAACTGGTGAAAAAGATAATCGATTTGATTTCGGGGCAATTGGAGGTGCAGGCTTTCAATTCAATATTGGTGGACCCTTATTGGTCTTAGAAGGCCGATATCAATATGGTATGGCTGATCCCACTTTATATAAAGATGGAAAGCCCGCTGAAGTGGGTAATCTTGGTCATACTCGTGTAATTACTGGTACACTAGGGCTTCTATTTCCGTTGGGTGGCAAGTAAATATTATTTATATCGTTTTGATTATTAGGGGCTTAGGCCCCTTTTTTATGCACATTTCAAAATCAAGTTTATTTCTTTCATTTTTTAAACAGTTTTCCAAAAAGCCAAAAGTTTGTTTGGCATGAAATTTGGTATTAATTATTTCCATAGTAATTACATTTTTTTGGTATTAATTAAAATAAATAAACTTTCGTATGAAGCAGATTTACAACATTTTAGCTGTCGTTTTTTTAATGACAAATATGGGTTTTTCACAGAGTGGAACTAGCCCAAAACCAGTAAAGAAAATAGTGAGTTCAAAAATTACAAAAGACCCAAAAACTGGAAAAGTTGTTAAAACTATCACAACAACCACCATTACTGACGTCGTTTTGAACCCAGGAAATCAACCTGCTAATACCTTAGCCAAAAGTTCAGTAAAACCATCGCCTAAACCTGTTGTAAAAAAAACAATCACGAAACAGAAAACCATGGTAGTTACCAAAAAGCCTGTAAGTCAAGCCAAGGTTATTGCCGCCAAACCTAAGCCAGAGCCCGCTAAAGCGGTTGTTGCTACTAAAAAGGAAGACAATGGTTCAATATTCTCCAATCCAACTGACCATTCAACCAAAAATGAAATAAAAATTACTGATGAAAAGAATGTGACAAAAACCACGGTGAATACCACAAGTACGCAAACAAATGCAATCAGTAGTACCACAACTACTAAACAAGTACCAACCAAAATATTTAAAGAAAATGAAAAGGTAAATAATTCATCCTCCCATTTAGGTGTTAGATTGGGTGTAAATAGAGCGGGTGTTGAAAACGTTTCTTCAATTACAGTTATACCTTCAGCCACTGTTAACAATAGACTAAGTATTAATGCAGGTGTGTTTTTTAATTTGGCTTTTAGCAAAATAATTTCTGTCCAACCAGAAATCAATTATTCAGAGCAGGGCTATGACCTTACCAATGGAATAGATACTGAAAGACTTAAGAATCAAGCCATTAATATTCCAATTCTTTTGAAAGCAACTGTAGGTGGTGAGCAAATTAAATTCTTTGTGAACGGTGGCCCTTATGTTGGCTATCTATTGAAAAGTGAGAAACTATTGAAATTAAATGAAACGAAAATTTCGTATCTAGTTGATTTTAAAGCAGAAGAAGGAAAGGAAACTACCACAAATAGATTTGACTATGGGGTTCAAGGTGGAGCTGGAATTCAGATTAATCTAGGTGGACCTAAACTTGAAATAGAAGGCAGATATAATTATGGTTTGGCCGATCCAATGGTTTATTACTCAACAAAGCCTAGTTATGTAGGCCAAACAGGTCGTAACAGAATACTCACAGGTACGATAGGACTTATGATCCCTATTGGTAAATAACAACAATAACATTATTAGAAAGCCGATTAAATACAGTTTTGTACTTAATCGGCTTTTTTATTTGAATGGAGCCTTTATTTCCTTTTACCTCTAACAAACTGCTCAATCATATCCCATGATTGCTGTGGTAAAGCATCTAGTTGTGAAAACTCGCCTGCTCCTTGGAGCCACTCACCCCCATCAATCACCACTACTTCACCATTGACATAGGAGGAATAGTCTGACATTAAATAAGCAGCTAAATTGGCCAGCTCCTGGTGCTCACCCACCCTTTTTAATGGAATTTTATTGGCAGGATCAAACTTTTCAGCTAGCTCCTTCCCCATCGCTTCAGCTGGAAAAAGCCTCGACCATGCGCCCTCAGTCGGAAATGGGCCTGGTGCAATGGCATTTGATCGGATACCATATTTAGCCCATTCCACTGCCAGTGAACGTGTCAAAGCCAAAACCCCGGCCTTAGCACACGCTGAAGGCACCACATATCCTGAGCCAGTCCAAGCATAAGTGGTAACGATATTTAAAATAGTACCTTTTTGTTTATTGGCAATCCAATGCTTACCAAATGCTAGTGTGAAATTGTAGGAACCTCTCAACACAATATCAACGACCACATCAAATGCTTTGGGGGATAACCTTTCTGTAGGACTAATGAAATTACCTGCAGCATTATTCAATAAACCATCTACACTTCCAAAAGTCGAAATAGCCTCCTTCAACACATTTTCAACCTCCAAATAGTTTCTGGCATCACAGGCTACTGCTAATACTTTGCCTCCAGTTTCAGCTTCTAGTTCGGCAGCAGCTTTGTCGAGCACCTCCTTTTTTCGACTGGCAATCACTAGATTGGCTCCTAGTTCTAAAAAATATTTGCCCATAGATCTGCCTAAACCGGTGCCTCCACCAGTAATAACGATGGTTTTACCTTTCATGGCACCGTCTTTCAACATCGGTTGATTATACATTGATAATTGTTTTTAGTTATATTAATGATTTTATTTATGGATACTCAATTTACAAAAATAATTGGTGCATAAAAAAACGATTGCAAAATTTTGCAATCGTTCCGAAATTAAATTTTTAATGTTAGGTGCGTGTTATTTTTCTCTTAAACTATCTAAAAGTTCATTTAATTTTTTTGCGTCAGTTTCACTTAATTTTGTAAATGAACCCTCCCAAACGGTTTGTAACTCATCAATTTCTTCCAGAATATCTAATCCTTTTTGAGTAATAAGTATATCCACTGCTCGCCTATCATCAGTAGATTGTGAACGACTTACATAACCTTTCTCTAATAATTTATCCACTAGTCTTGATACATTTGACATACGATCCAACATCCTTTCAATGATTGAATTGATAGTCAATGGTTCATCAATTGAGCCTCTCAAAATTCTCAATACATTGTATTGTGGTTGTGTAAATGAATAAGGTTTCAAAACTCTTAACTGACCTTCCAAAAGCCAATTATTAGTAAACATTAAATTTAGAGCAAGCTTATGGTACTCATTATTAAATGTTTTCTGTTGCAGCTCATTTTCGATTTTCATAAATTTAACAACATTTATTTTGGATGAAAGTGTAACAAAATTAGAAGTATTTAATGTAATAATGTATAAATAGTTTTTCAAATTGATTTTTTGGCCGTGCAAATGGTTAATTTTGTAAAAATCTTAATATAGCTTAAGATTTTTTTTAATAATATATAGATAATATGAATGTTAATATAGAGAAAATGGTAGCTTCTTTAAAAAATGGAGAAATCATTTTGCATAAAACGGATACCATTTGGGGCCTTGGTTGCGATGCTTCTAACGAAAAAGCATTGAATCGGATTAAGGAAATAAAAGAAAGGCCCTCCGATAAATCATTTATTATCTTGATAAGTGACATTTCGCAACTCAATATTTATGTAGATAAAGTCCCTGATATCGCATGGGATTTGGTAGAATTTGCCGAAAAACCTTTAACAGTAGTTTATCCAAAAGGAAAAAATTTACCTGCCAGTGCATTAGCCGAAGACGGAAGTATTGCGATTAGATTGGTCAAAGACGTACACTGCAAAGAGCTGATATATAAATTTGGAAAAGCAATTGCCTCCACCTCAGCCAATATTTCAGGTGAAAGTTCGCCTACTAACTTTGAGTCAATCAATGAAGCCATTAAAAGTAAAGTAGATTTTATCGAGCATATTGAAGGAAAAGTACCCATTTCGAATCCATCCACAATCGTTAAACTTGGCCTTAATGGTGATTTTAGTTTTATTCGAAAATAAATCCAAAAGCATCGATTACAATCTATATTTAATTAATTATCAATAGATTACATAAAATAATGAACTTTAGTGATAGAATTGGAAATATGCAAGTCGTTCATAAAATTATGGAGGCTGCCTCTCA
>JAZKGO010000060.1:29383-33591 GCA_040385875.1 Bacteroidota bacterium | reverse complement strand
CTAAATGAAAAAATGAGGTTTGTAAAAAAGCTCGTTAGATTACATTTAAGGCCTATTGCGCTGTCAAAAGAGGAAATATCAGACTCTGCATTGAGACGATTGCTCTTTGAAGCGGGTGAAGATATTGAGGCATTGATGACCCTCTGTCGTGCCGATATCACCTCTAAAAATGGAGAAAAGGTAAAAAAATATCTGCATAATTTTGATATTGTGGATCAAAAACTGAAAGAAGTAGAGGAGAAAGACAATCTAAGAAACTTCCAGCCGATTGTCACTGGCGAAATTATTATGGAAACCTTTGGATTGGGTCCCTCAAAAGAAATCGGCTTATTAAAAATTGCGTTGAGAGAGGCAATTTTAGAAGGTGAAATTGCCAATAATTTAGAAGAAGGGATTCCCTATCTCTTGAAAATCGGAAAGAAATATGGATTAGAGCAGTTGAAGGAATAAATTATACTCCATTTCCACTTTCATCATGTAGCCAACTTTTAGATGTAAGACCTAAAAATACCAAAAGTGGGAAAAGAATTAAGACAATTAATACTGCAATTTTTGAAAAAAGTGAAGCGATAAATGCCAATCCAGCAATATAAATCGGGAAGATAAAATATAAAAGACCAAACCTTACTGTTCCCCAAAAAGCTGGTTTCTTGATTTTCTGTTTGATAAAATATTTTGAAAATTGATTAGGCAAAAAATAGATAATCTCTGCTATGGTAATTAACAAAGATAAATAGCCAAATTTTAAGAAATTTAGGCCAGATTTTGAGGTTTCCATTGCAGATTTTTTTGCAAACAAATTACTTTCAAATTTCACATCTATTTTCTTTTTATCACGCTGTTTGTCAATAAAATAATTCACTATTTTAAGTTCATTATTAAAATAATTCTCATCGGTGGAGAGCCCAAATACCCTTGGCTTATTTTGGCGCATTAGGGCATCATTGGCATTTAAAGCCAAATTAAGGCCATTTTGATCCTTGACCTCATCATAATTAATAATATTATCATTCAATTGAGTTTCAAGATATTGGGTAATATTTTTCAGGGCGTTGGCTTGATTTGTTTTGTAATCGTTGTAAAATAATTCGGTTGAAAACACCGCTCCAAATTTCACAAAAACGTCTGTACGAGTTTGGGTAAGGCTATGGTAAGAAACCCCTACTGGTAATACCATAATGGGTCTTCCGAGCTTTTCATGTGCCTGAAAAGCCAATCTGGCAAAGCCTTTTTTGAAGGGTGTTTGAAGTTTACGCTCATGTACAGTTACACCTTCTGGGAAAATACCTACCATTCTATTTTGATTAAGTAGGTCAAAACAAAGATTAAAGGAATCGTTATTTCTCTTAATATCCACAAAACCAACTTCGGAGGCCCTATAAATGGGAGCTGTGCGCACCGCAGTCATGAATTTCCCCAGCCATTTATTGTTGAATATATCGCCACGAGCTAGCCAATATAGTTTATTTTTCTTTAAAAATGCGTCGATAATCATGGCATCAAGTGCCGAATTTGAGTGGTTGCCTGCTACAATAATGGGTTGCCCATCAGGAATAGAGGCTTCGTTCAGAAAATAAATGGTACGAAAATAAAATTTGAAAGCTAGTTCAACAAAAAATCGTAGAAAATTAAAAATCATTTATAATTGACTGTTAAAAGGGAATTTGATGCACAAAGGTCGTAAATAATCTTTTGTAAAAATAATTGTCTGGCCTTATTAATGGTTCAATCAAAAGCCAAAAGCATTTATTTTAACAAAGCCACGCCAATACTACAAGATAAACAAGCCTTTTTTTGACAATATTCATTATGCAACTCAATCAATGCTTGGCTATCAAAAGCATTTTTAGCAATAAAATCTAGCTGATTCCAAAAGCGGGTTATTTTGTTTTTTTCAGGTTTGAGTTTTTCTAGTAAATTGATTGCTTTCTCAATATAAGCTGGCTCATTTTTGAACATCGAATAAGCTACTAATAGTGGCACAATGGCATTAATCAGGATATTTTCGATGGTGGCCTCCCCTATCCCAATCTGTTTTTCAGATTTAATCTTTCCAAAATTCACCCTTGACTCCCAATATTTGGAAGGTTTGACTTTCAACATTTGTTTCAAGCTATCAATGTTCTCAAATAGCAAAAAATAAGAGAAAAGACTTTTTGTTTGTTGAATCATTTGGGCAAACTGTGCAATGCGGATGGAAGGAAAGTTGGCTGGTCGAGTGCGCATGAACTTCCATTCATGAGCCGCCATACTATCGGGAAGATTGTATTTCGACTGTAAAAAATCAAACTCTTTTTTTAATGATTGGCTATAATTGTCAATGGGACGGGCTATTAAACCCGCCGTGCCAAAAAGTAATGCCTCAATAGACAGCAAATGGTCACTGTGTTTTTGTAATATTTTGAGAGGAACTAATTGAGTGAGCCTTTCAAAAGGGATTGAGTTGAGTCCAAAACCTAAAGTTTTTCCTAATAATTGATAAGTTGTTTCTTCCCAATCTCCATTACATTTTTTTAAAGTCTCTACCACAATTTCTGCCTTTCGTTCCAATCGATTTACCAGCACTTTTTCCAGCATCAGCATTTTGGTAAAATCATTGATTTGCTTAAATTGAGAATAACAAGGAATAGAAGTGGTATTATTCATTAATGCCTGATATTCGAATATTAAACTATTACTTACCCTATTTTTCAAACTTAAGGTGGGTATAGATTGTCCATTTTTTCGCCTAATATCTTTGCCATTTTCCCAAACCACATGAAGGATTATATTGTCAAAATCTAAATTCTGATGATGATTATGAAGCTCCCAATCTTTGGAGTCAATATGTATTTCCACATTCCCTGCCCAAACCATTTCACCAATTTTTATTTTTGCTTCCTGAAAATCTGGCCCAGCATTGGTATTGAGCTGACCGATCTGTATAATCTGCAGCTTCTCGCCCGAATCAGTTTCCAAGTTGGAGGGATCAAATCGCTGGAATTGCCAAATGAAGTGCAATAATTTTTCTGGAAAGGTGAAATTTGGGTTCATTTATTGAAGGGTTATTTTTAAGGAAGAAAACTATCTAGATATTTTTCCATCTCCAAATGTACTTTTTGGGCCTCTATTGTAGCTTTTTGGGCAAAATCAAGATTATTGGAAGCATAAATGATAGCCCTTGACGAGTTCACTATAAGGCCGCAATCTTGATTCATACCATATTTTGAAACTTCCTCTAAGCTACCGCCCTGCGCTCCTACCCCTGGAACCAACAAAAAATGATTGGGTACAATGTCTCTCACTTTCAGCAATTTATCCGCTTTTGTGGCGCCAATTACATACATCATATTTTCACTAGATCCCCAATTTTGAGAGATTCTGAGTACTTTTTCGAATAATTGCTCTTCGCCAATTATTAAATTCTGAAAGTCTGCACTGCCCTCATTGGAAGTTAAAGCCAAAAGAATCACCCATTTATCCTCATATTTAAGAAAAGGTAAAACTGAATCGCCACCCATATAAGGTGCCACTGTTACGGAGTCGAACGAAAGACCAGAGGAAGCAGGGTCAAAAAAAGTTTTGGCATACAAATCAGAAGTATTACCAATATCCCCTCGCTTAGCATCGGCAATAGTAAAACAGTTTTGAGGAATGTATTCCAACGTTTTTTGCAAACTTTCCCAACCTTTTGCACCCAAGGCTTCATAAAAAGCTATGTTGGGCTTATAGGCCACAGCATATTTTTCAGTGGCCTCAATTATTTGGCGATTAAACTCAAAAATAGGGTCTTTTTCCTTCAATAAATGAACGGGGATTTTGGACAAATCGGTATCCAAGCCCACGCATAAATAAGATTTCTTTGATTGTATTTCTGAAAAAAGTTCTTTCTTGTTCATCCAGTTATAATGGTATAAATTTACTTCAAAACTACGTTTTTTTATTCAAATTAGTGGGATTCAACGAAGTTAAAGTATCTTTGTGAAATTATTTGAGAGGGCCACTCTCTCCAAAGTTAGTAAACAATTCATTGGTAAAAAGTTTAAAATGGAGTTTAGAACAACGAAAATTGAAGGTCTTTTCGAAATTTTTCCAAAAATTTGGGGTGATGCAAGAGGTGTTTTTTTTGAATCGTTTCGCAACGATTTATTTGTAAAAAATGGCATCATCGTCGATTTTGTTCAAGACAATCAATCTTTTTCAGAAAAAGGTGTTTTACGTGGCCTCCA
>JAZKGO010000060.1:26863-29283 GCA_040385875.1 Bacteroidota bacterium | reverse complement strand
CTTATAGCCGATTTAACAATCCCTTCTTATCTTTATTTATCATTCTGGAAACTAACCCTTTTTGTGTGTTCAAAACAAAAATTAAGAGTGAGAGTGCGGTTCGAATAAAAGTATCATGCTAACTCAGCCCTAATTTGTTCCCAAACAAAAAATAAGCTGAGAGGATAAAGTTAGAATAATGTTTAGAAAAGATTTGTCTAGAAAAGCCAATCGAACACAAATCTACAAAACGTTATTAGCCATATTATTCACCACTTGATAAAATATTGACCGCAATATAAAATAAGCTAACAGTTCAAATTAAAACATGAGCGAAAAACCAGTCGTTACAAAAGGTCTAAAAAAAGTGCTTGGACTTGGCTCACTTTTCATCATTACTATAGGATTAGTAGTTTCCCAGGCATCTGTAGTGTCCATATTACAAGGAGCAGGTTATGGTGGTGGTTCCTTTTTTATTGCCATATTTATTGCCTTTATTCTGACGATATGTTATATCGCTACTTATTCCGAGTTGGCACTAATGATGCCTAAAGCAGGAAGCATCAGCACTTATACAGCTGTTTCGATTGGACATTTCCCTGCAATCATTGCGGCTATTTCAGCCTATATTGCCCCAGCTATATTTGCCTGGCCTGCTGAATTATTATTGTTACAACATGTGCTCGATAGCATTGCACCAGATTCATTTACCAATTTTGCTTTACTGCTATTGTGGTTTTTTACAATACTTAATATTTTAGGTATTGATTTATTTGCTTCAATACAAAGCTTTATTTCTTACACAATGCTGGTGACTTTACTTGTAATTGGATTTGCAGGATTTACCACTTCTGCAAATGGAACAAGTGCAATGCAAATAGGAAAAGGGCTTCTACATTCAAGCAGTTCAGTATTTTCATTGGTTTTACTTGCGTTATGGGCTTTTATTTCATTTGAGGTAGTCTGTAATTTAATTGAAGAAGCAAAAAATCCACAAAAGCATCTTCCTAAAGCAATGTTTCTAGCCAGTATCACGATGCTTTTTGTATACAGTTTAATTGCTTTTACTGCAATGAGACAGGTCCCTTCGGCGCAATTGGCCAATACAGACATCCCTCATTGGGTTTTGGGCAAGGCACTTTTCGGTAATGCAGGTAAAATAATCATTGCTGTTTTAGCGATCACAACTACAAGTGGAGCGATTAGTTCGGCTTTAGCCGCTATACCTAGGTTATTATACGGGATGGCACATCATAAACAATTACCAACTATATTTATGAAATTACACCCAAAACGGAAAACACCTTGGTTTGGCATATTAGTTCTTTCATTATTAACGACACTTCCGTTGTTGATTTTTGGTAAGAATCCTGATGCACTATTGATGCTGCTTATTTCTGCAGCAAGTTGCTGGCTTCTTACCTATATCATTGCTCATATAGATTTAATAGTGCTGCGGAAAAAATATCCTAAACATGGGCGTCCATTTAAGTCACCAATGTTTCCATTACTACAAGTTGTAGGAATTGCAGGGATGGCCTATGCTTTCTTTAATAATGCGCCAACCCCAGAATTGAGAATGAAAGTATATATCAATACTGCTTTCTTCATTGGTTTGACAGCCATATTTGCTTTTTTATGGATAAAATATAAAATGAAAAAGGGATTGTTTGAAGCTGAACCAATTGAACAAGCAATAAAAGATTAAATGAAAAATTTTGAGCTTATTTTACTTTATTTATCTTTAAAAAAACTATGTTAAACGAAATTAGTGATAATTGGTATGAAGATTTTTTCAAAGGAATCAATTGTGAGCTTTGGGAAAACGCTATTCCAGCTGATGTAACAAAACAAGAAGTTGAATTCTTATTATCCGAACTAAACTTAAAAAAAGGACAGCGCATTCTTGACATACCGTGTGGTTTTGGTAGGCATTCGATAGAATTCGCACAAAAAGGATTCAGCATTACCGGTGTTGATATCTCCGAGACTTTTATCAAAGGTCTCACTGAAAAAATCATTTCAGAAAAACTGAATATTAAGGCAATTCAGGCGGATATCCTCACCATTCAGCTCAATGAAAAATATTCGGGAGCCGTTTGTTTAGGAAATAGTTTTGGCTATTTCAACCTAGAAAAAATGAAATTATTTGTGGAAAAAGTGGCTGCAAACCTTGAAACTGGCGCAAAGTTTATTATTAATTCAGGGATGATAGCGGAGAGTATTTTACCAAACTTTGCAAACTACTCAACAAACAAATCCTATACCGTGGGACATATAACCATGGAAGTAACCAATATTTATAATGCAGAGAATAGTTTTATGAACAGTCATCTACTTTATACAAAAGAAGGCCAAACAGAGGAACATTCTTTCAAACATTATGTATTCACTTTGGGAGAAATCAATCGGCTTTTGAAATTATACGGATTAAATATAGT
>JAZKGO010000060.1:14894-26763 GCA_040385875.1 Bacteroidota bacterium | reverse complement strand
TTTTAGCAGGGCTATTTGAGAAAGATGAAAATGATAATTTATTCAAAGCCTATGTTTGTGTGGATAAAAATGGATTGGTTGCGAAATACAGAAAGCTGCATCCATTCATTAATCCATATTTGACCGCAGGTGACCGTTATTGTATTTTTGAAATCCATGGTTGGAAATGCGGAATTTTAATTTGCTATGACAATAACATTATTGAAAATGTAAGGGCTACACGACTTTTGGGTGCCGACATTATCTTTATGCCTCATGTAACTATGTGTACACCATCCACCAGACCAGGAGCTGGTTTTGTTGACCCTAAGCTTTGGGAAAACCGTGAAACGGACCCAACTTCTTTACGTTTAGAGTTTGACGGGATGAAGGGCAGAGGTTGGCTGATGAAATGGTTGCCAGCAAGAGCCTATGATAACGGGATTTATGTAATATTCTCCAACCTGATTGGTATGGATGACGACCAGTTGAAAAATGGCTGTTCGATGATTATTGATCCTTTTGGAGATGTTATTGCCGAATGCCGTTCATTTGAAGATAGTTTTGTGACATCGACCATTACACCTGAAAAACTTGAACAATCGGGTGGATATCGGTATATAAAAGCGAGGCGACCTGAACTTTATAAAGACATTATTGGACAAGACCATCAATCAGAACAAAAAGTAGTTTGGCTTAACCCAAACAAAACATAAAATTAGTCTCGTAACCACTGCAGCATTTTGGGATAAGCAGGTTTATCTAAAATTAGAGCCTGACTTTTTTCGAGTGCCATGCCAACCCATTGCAGCATTGGTACACCAAAATATCTTTCCTCTTTGAAATTTGCCGCAATACTACTTCCCCCCTTGTTATATCCTTCATCATGAAAGATAAAACTTGGGTTAATATCTATTTCCACGCAAACTGCATAGCTCCAAGCAATAGCCATCATCTCTTCCGACTCTCTATCTTTACGTAAAGCAATATCGGCTTCGCTAATAGACAATCGTTCAGCAGCTGGTACAATAGCAATATGCCCTGCTTCATGCAGTAGGTCACCAGGATATTTCAATTTTTCTAGGTCAAGAATAATGGTTCCTTTGTCAATAAAAAGGCCCGGTAAAAAAGTCGGCTTGTCTAAAGATTCAAAGCGAACTGGTATGCCAATCTTTATCAAAAATTCAACAGCCTTATCAAAAGTTGCCTGATTATTCATTTAAATTACATTCCTTTTTCGATGTTTGAAATTAAGAAAATCAAGATATTTTACGACTTATCTGTGGAAGATTTTCCAAATTCAAAACCCCTCTGGGACATACATCGGCACAAATACCACAGCCAACACAACTGGCTCTCACTATATCTTGGTTTTTTTGGGCGTAGGAGCGCACATCAATTCCCATTTCACAATAGGTTGAGCAATTGCCACAACTGATGCATTGGCCTTCATTGACAGTAATCCTAAACTTTGATTTATATTTTTGAATAATGCCCAAATATGCGGCCAAGGGGCAGCCAAATCGGCACCAAACCCGATTACCCATTACTGGATAAAAGCCAGTACCCACCACTCCTGCAAATATGCCTCCAATCCAAAAACCATAAATACTTCGAAGGCCACCCGAGTCGATAAAACCAAACACTTTTTGCTGGCCTGTAAAATAAGTCATCAAAACGGTAATGGTCATTACTATGGCAAAAAATAGAACAAAATAGATAAGGTAACGCTCTATTTTCCAAGCTTTTAGCGATTTATCAGAAAGCTGACGAAAAGGATCACCAGCGGTTTCGGCCAAGCCTCCACAACCACAAACCCAGCTGCAATACCAGCGTTTGCCGAAGAAATAAGTCATGACAGGCACACCCACCACGAACAAAAATATGCCCCAACCCAACATGAATATCCCGAAAGTGCCTGCTGCTAATTTAGCTTTGATGTTGTAGTCAAAAAAGAAATAATAGTCTAATGGCCAAATATTTTTAAGGTCTTGATAAGGCATATTAAACCTACTCAAAAGCTCTGGTAGCAAAAAAGCAATACAGGTTTGGAAAAAAATTACCGAACCCGTTCGAAATACTTGATAATTATTACCCCAATGTTTCCGAATCATCCTAATGCCCATCACAATAATGGCTATGGTATATAACACCCCGTACATAAACCAACGATCGGCAGGTTTACTTTTCAAAAATTGACTTATTGGATCAAATAAAACAATTACTCTCGTTAATAATTCAGGAAAAAAGTAGACTATAATGTAAAAACCTACCAAAAACACTCCTAAAATATAAGCGATTAATCCCCTTGAAGTGAGCTGATTATGAAATATTCCGTCGTTTTTCATCTTAAATAGTAGCTGATTCTTGAATTTCGCTGAAATAAGTCTTAGAAAACTCTGCATCAAAATTCACTTTTTCTAATTCTGAAAGTACCGAAGCGATTGTATTTTTGTTTTTAATCCATTTAATTGCGATGGATTGTCTAATCCTGATTCCGAAAGCATGAATCCCAACTATTTGGTTGGTAGCGATGTCGAAATTAATTCTTAAGCATTTATTGGCAGCCTTATTTTCCCAGTAAAATGTAGAAACATTATCAGGCAAATTATTGGGAATTGAACCATAAACGGAATATTCAATATCAAAAAACTTAGCCGAATTATAAAAAATGCCAGGTTCATATTGAGTATGATTTCCACAAATAGTTTGAGCCAACGTCTCCCCCATTATTTTACCAGAATACCAAATCTGTTCAATATTTCTTCTACCTTCAGGCGGATTTTGATGTTCAACACAATCGCCAATGGCATAAACATTTGGCAAGTTGGTTTGCAAATATTCATTGACTAAAATGCCCTTACTAACTTCTAAATCAGTATTTTTCAAAAAATCGATATTGGGGCTTACTCCAACCGTAATCCCTAAAAATTCACAATCTATCGTTTCATTTGCTTTTGTTTTGATCTGTACAACTTTATTAGTCTCGTCCCCAATAATTTCTGCTAATTCGGAGTTCAATCTCAAATCAATACCATGCTTTTTAATTTCTCTTTCAATTAATTGGGCCTCCTCAAGAGGTAATACATTGTCCCAAAAATTAGACTCTCTTGCCAAAAAGGTTACCTTAATTTTTCGGGAAATAAGCATTTCAGCCATTTCGACACCAATTAAACCTCCTCCAACAATTATCGCCTTTTTGATACCTTGCGTATTGGCTTCCATTGCCTCCAAATCTTGAATTGAATAGAGTCCTTGCACACCTTTTAAATCTTGCCCTGGCCAACCAAATCTATTTGATTTTGAGCCAATGGCCAAAATTAAATCATCATAATCAATTGATTCACTGGTACTTAGCAATATTTTTTTATTGGAAAAATCAACCTTTTCAACTAAAGCCTGCACCAAATTCAATCTGTTTTTTGCCCAAAACCAATCTTCATAGGGTTTGGTATGTTCAAATTTCATATGGCCCATATAGATGTACATAAGGGCTGTACGAGAGTAAAAATAGGTTGATTCAGAAGAAATTATGGTGATTGGATGGTCAGAAAGCTTTCTGATATGCCTTGCAGCAGTAATGCCTGCAATTCCATTACCGATGATACAAATATGTTTTTGAGTAGGCATTCAAGCAAATTTCGACTAATATATTGCAAGTTGCGAAAAACAATTGATTTTTTTGGTCTGCTATTTGGCGAATTTAAACAATATTTGATTTTTGATAAAATTATGGCAAATATAGCCGAAGCCAGCTTTTGGTTATGGTTGGTATTTTGTACTTTTTTTTTGCAAAAGGATACTCTATATTTCAAAAATATATTATGGTTCAAATACAACCAACTCATTTTTCTCACAATTGTCCTCCATTAATTTACCAAATTTTGCTTCCACAATATTTCTTTTAATCTTCATGGTGGGAGTAAGCATATTGTTTTCAACTGACCAAGGTTCTTTCAAAACCAATATGGTTTTGATATGCTCATAATTTTTCACCAATTGATTCACGGATTGAGTGGTTTCAGTGAGACTATTAACAAGTTCCTGATTATCAATGGATTTTCCAATCTCAGAAAGCACTACCAGCGCACAAGGTTGGGGTAAGCCAGTACCTGCCACACATATTTGTTCAACATTGCTATTGGTAGCAAAGGCCAATTCCAAAGCACCTGGCACCACGTATTCTCCTTTAGCAGTTTTAAACTGGTCTTTCACTCGACCGGTTATTTTCAAAAATCCTTGGCTGTCCACCTCGCCCATGTCACCCGTGCAAAGCCATCCATCCTGATATAGATTAGCTGTCAATTCAGGCTCTCTGTAATATCCTGGTGTATTCCATGAAGCTTTCATTTGCACCTCACCCGTTTCTGGGTCAATCCTCGTTTCAACCCCTGGATAGGGCTTACCTACTGTTCCATTTTTGGTATTCCCAATCGGCATCATAGAATGAGCTCCCAAATTTTCACTCATTCCATAAGCATTTCTGATTCTAATATCCAGTTTACCAAACCAATCCACAACTGAATTAGGTATGGGAGCAGCGCCAGTCAATATTACCTCCGCTTTTGATAAACCTAAACCCGTCTTAATTTTCTTTTTGATTAGAGAGGATATTAACGGAATTTTCAACAATAAATCTAATTTTTTCTGAGGCATTTTTCCCAAAATACCTAATTGGAATTTTGACCATATTCTTGGGACAGCCAAAAAATGAGTAGGTTGAGCAAAAGCTAGATTTTTAGGGAAAGTCTCAAGGGTTTCAGCAAAGAAAATAGTGCCTCCTGAAGCAATACAGGCCGCTTCTACGATATTTCGCTCCGCAATATGACAAAGAGGTAAATAGGAAAAAAATCTTGGATTACTGATATTTAGCTTCACAATATCAGCGGTGCTTTTCAAAGCATCAACAAAACCCCCAAAAGTAGCCATCACCCCTTTGGGCATTCCCGTGGTACCTGAGGTATAAATAATCGTGAATAAATCGTCCAGTTTTGGTATAAAATCAGTTTTATCAGGTTCATGATTCGCAACAAAACTATCCCAATCTTGGTATTTATGAGTTGGGCTGCCTGCATATTCTGCTGGAAAAGCAATGCATTTTAAGTCAGCAGGAATACCAGCTTCCATCGAACCAAAATCATCTAACTTACCTATAAACAGCAACTTACATTGGCTATGCACCAGTACTTGATTCAATTGGTCGGCCACTAAAGTAGCGTAAAAAGGAACGGATATATGGCCACTCATTGCTATAGCCAAATCGGCCATTATCCAATGAGCACAATTTTTAGATACCATCCCAATATTACTCTTTTCTGGTAAATTGAGATCTTTGATGGCAGCTACCATTTTTCTAATCTGGATGCCAGCCTCCTTATAAGAATAATCTTTCCAGGTGCTTCCGTAGGGTTGCCTTAAAAAGATATTATCCGGAGTATTTTTCTCCCAATGGTAGAAATTTTCACAAATTGTATTTAGTTTTATAGCAGTCATGAGTTTAGTTATTTCAAAAAATATTATCATGTAAAAATAGGACTATAATTTGAATTAATATTGATTTTGTAAGTTTTTCTTCTTTAAATTTTGAGAAATAAATGATAGTAGCACCCGCACCATGGGCATTAACTGGAGAGGCCTTTGTTTTAGTTTATCAATTTCCGAAAGACTTTGTCAACAAAAATGGATTTTTAGCTGAATATCAAATTGGAAATTGGTCGGGAGGCTTGGGAACAGTTATGTGCGTGAATTATGAAAGCTCAAATGTGGGTCCCTATTTCGAACTTTTATTTATTCCTGGCACCATTAATTTAAAAAAAATGAATTTTGAAAAAGTTAAAAGTGGTTTCAGTATTTCGAAAATTTATGTCTCAACTCAAGACTCTGTAATCAATGGGATTAACAATTGGGGAATACCAAAGGAACTGGCTGATTTTGAATGGAATAAGATTGATAAAAATAGAACAGAGATAAAAGTTGCATTGAACGGAATAGCCTTTTTTTCAGCTATTTTTAAAAACAAATGTTTTGGTTTTCCGATTAACACTTCGTTTATTCCATTAAAAATTATTCAAAAAATTGATACGACTATTTTCTTGACCAAACCCAAAGCAAAAGGAAAGGTAAGTTTTGTAAAAATCGAAAACTTACAAATCGACGCTAATTTTTTCCCAAAAATTAGCGACATCAGGCCAATTCTAGCCTCAAAAATCAGTAATTTTAAAATGATATTTCCAGAAGCAATTATTGAAAATACTATCTAAAATTCAAAAACAAAATAATTAAATTTACTAACTAAAAACCACCAAATCCCCTATGGAACAAATGACATTCAGCACCCCAGCGATACTTTTTTCAACTGTTTCTTTATTATTTATTGCATTCACCAATCGCTATATTGCAATTTCTGGCTTGGTGAGGGATTTGCATGGGGAGTTCTCGAAGGATAAATCCCGTGATATTATTTCTCAAATTCGGAACCTACGTGAGCGACTCAAGTTGATTCAAACCATGCAGATATTTTCAATCATAAGCCTCCTATTTAGTTCAGGAGCCATGTTTTTCATCTTTTTTGAAGAACAAATTATTGCCAAAACCTTGTTTGGTTGTGGGCTGGTAGGACAATTTGTGGCCCTTTGCCTTTCGGCTTGGGAAATAACAATGAGCACAAAAGCATTGAATATAGAATTGAGTGATATGGAACTCGAGGATGCTTCTATCAACCCTATTCCAAAGATTTTGAAAAAAGGTGAGGAGCTTTTCGAATAATAAGTTTTAAATGGTGGGTTTTGAAAGTTAAATCAAAACCCACCATTTATCATCAATGACCGTAATATTCTTGGGTTACTTTCCAAAACTCCCTCTCACTGCAAAAAATGCATTCCTGCCAGGGGAATTAATTCCCGAAGCAAAGGTCCGATATTGGAGGTCGAAAATATTATCCACTCCAACCAAAACAGACCATTTTTCTGTAAAATGATAATTAGCTCTTAAATTTAGTGTTTTCCAAGCAGGCATACCCTTTGGGGTGGCATAAACCTCATTGTCTTCTCCGTTCAAAAGGTAGTTTTCAATATGCTTCCAGCCGTTCCATAAGCCGAAAAGTTCCAAGTCAAGCTTTGAGAATTTGCCAGTTATTCCCAATTTACCATAACTCGGAGGGATGTGATCTAAGGGTGAATTGCCAGATTCTTGGATAATTTTACCCTCAGTATAATTATAGGATCCATAAAAATTAATGTTTGAATGAATTTTAAAATTAAAAGTCGAGCTAAAACCCCAAATATTTGCCCTCCTTTTGTTCTGATTGGCCAAAACTTTACTTTTTACCCCATCGTAAACTACCTCAGATTGCCCACCTAGCGTAAAAAGATCGGTTACAATTGCATCTCTGAATTTAGTCGTATAAATTACGTTTTCCCAATTGAACCAACTGGCAATACTTTTATGAATTCCAAGCTCATAATTGATGGTTTTTTCTGGTTTTAAATCAGGATTTGGAACAATCAAGGTTCCTTTTGCAGATTCAAAAACTTTTGCTAAATCATCGACATTGGGAGCTCTAAAACCTGTTGCTATCAATCCATAGATTTTCCAATCATTGGTGGGTGTATAATTTAGACCGATATTTCCACTGTATACCAAATAGTTTTGTTTTGCTTTATTGTAAGGAAACGGAAAGAAAGTTTTGGTTAAAAATTCAGAACTCAAATCAGAATACCCAATTCTTAAACCATCGTTTATTCGAATTTTGTCACTAATGATCCAACTTTCGGTGGTATAAACTGCCATATTTATCATCGTATTGTCGCCGTCAGGATACCGGGTATTCAAGGTTTTGTTTTCACCTGATAGATTGACGGCTTTTTGAATGGCGGTTGATGCAAGCCTATTGTATTGTATATCAACCCCGTAACGAGATTCATATTTAGCTTTAGAGCGACTAATATCGGCATTCAAGCCCCAAACATTTACATTCTCAATTCTACTTCTCAAAAACTTGCCTTCAAATGGCCTATCATGCCGGCTCTCCTCAATTGATTGAAAATTACTACCAATATGGAAGCTTCTGCCCTGTGTATTTTTTCTAAAATCATAGGCAGTCATGAGTCTTTTTTGAGGTCCATAATACCATTCTGCTGATTTCAACCCTGAGCCGTCTTTATTTAAAGGATCCGTCAATCGATCATAACGAGGCACATCTGTGGAGGTTGAATATTGAAAATTTAGAATATGGCTTTCACTTACGCTGGGTTTAAAAAGAAACTTTTGCAATACATCAACTTGTTGATAGCCAGTATATTGCTGAATAAATGGGTCTGAACTTGTGGCTAAGAGATCAGGTCCCCCTGTCTCACTCACATTGACATAATGTTTTCTCAAACCAAATTGAGAGCCAAAAGAGGGGTTGGTTTTCTTCCCCATTTTCAAATCTTCAAAAGAGGAAAATGTGACCGAACTGAGAGAAGCGAATTTTTTACCACCTAAATTCAAATTGAAATTTCCAGTTTTCTCTTGGTTAGGAGCTCTAAATCTGAAAAAAGTATTGGCTTTTACACTGTTCAGTTCTGGATTTTTGGTATAAAAATGAATAATGCCACCCAAAGCATCAGAGCCATACACAGTTGACGAAGGCCCGTATAAAACTTCAGCTCGCTCCAAAATAGATTGATCGATAGTAACAATATTTTGTAAATGGCCCGCTCGATATATGAGGTTATTCATTCGCACTCCGTCGATCATCAACACAACTCGGCTTGCCTCAAAGCCTCTAATAGTTGGGCTGCCACCTCCTTGCTGGCTTTTTTGCAATGAAACCGCTCCAAAATTTGCCAACATATCGCCTGTGGTGGTAGCACCGAGGCTTTGAATTTGCTTACTTTTAATTACAGTTACTTGTTGAGAAACCACTCTACTGCTTTCCTCAGTTTTATTGGCAGAAAAAATAATTTCGTCTAAGTTTTTCGTATTGATAGTGCTGTCATTTTGGGCACAAATAGCTTTTGACAGCATTATTATGAATAAGGTTGTAGGTATTCTCATATAGAATTTTAATAATGTATGTAAATGCGTATCACAACCTATTGTAAACAAATAGGTTGCGATTATTTTAAACCCAATAAAAACAGAGGAACCTACTTAAAAATAATTTCAACCATAGTGATAATTCATTACACCAAAGCTGAGATTACTATATGAAAAGCCAAGTCATTGGCATTTTGAGCAATTTTCTGCCCCTAGAAATATAAAATAATCATTGGGGAGGGTGATCAGAAATAAAAAGTGGGGATAAATATTGGGTTAAATGATAGGAATAGGATTGAGTTATTTTATCCAAAAAACCAAATGAATAACTGCAATTTTCAACGATAAAAAGAGAATTTAAAAAATTAAAAATATTGATTTGTATATCTTTTTTATGTGGCAATCCTTCAAACCAATTGATTAATTCAGTTTCGAGTTCATCATGATGGCCAGTTAAGATAATTCGATCGTTTACAATTTCTTTTCTAGTAATATCAAAGTATTGACCATTCAAAACAATTTCATTTTCTTCCTCCAACACATTATAATAATCGCTTAAAGACAATTCAATTGTTTGATTTTCAATATTTTGCGAAAATTCGATTGCTGCTTTTTTTTTGATTTCCTTCCTCTCCAACATAAAAAAAACCGTCATGCCAAGGTAATTGACAAAGAAAATCAAAAGGATTGATATGGAAAGTATTTTTTTGATGAAAATGAAATTTTATTTAAAAATATGAAATTATCAATTCAAATGCATTAATTTTCAAATAAATTAAACTGAATGGCAATTAATACAATTATTTTTGATTTAGGTGGTGTACTCATTGACTGGAACCCGAATTACGTTTTTCAAAAGTTAATCCCAGATAGAGAAAAAAGGGAATTCTTTTTTGAGCAGGTTTGCCCCTCCCATTGGAACGAAGATCAGGATGCGGGATACCCGCTTGCACAGGCCACCGAAGATAGAATAGAGCTATTTCCTGAATGGGAGCCCGAAATAAGAGCATTTTATGGACAATGGACTGAAATGCTGGGCGATGCGATAGAGAGTACTGTGGATGTCCTAAAAAAATCAATCCAAAATCCTGATTACAAAGTGTACGCCCTTACCAATTGGAGCCATGAAACATTGCCTTTGGCACGGGAAATGGAGCGATTTAAATTTCTTGAATGGTTTGATGGTATTGTAGTATCTGGTGAGGAAAAAACCCGTAAACCTTTTCTGGATTTTTATGAAATTATGCTCAAACGCTATCAAATTCAGCCTGAAAATTCAATATTTATTGATGACAATTTGCATAATATAATTGCAGCTAATGCATTGAATATTAATACGATACATTTTGTTAAAGACTTAGATTTATTAGAGGAGCTGGCAAAATTTGATGTAAAATTATAATTGAAAAAAAATGCTCTTAGCAATTGATATTGGTAACTCGGATGTGGTTTTTGGGATAAATGATGGGGTAATTTGGAGGCATCAATTCCGAATTGAATCCTCTTATTCAAAACAATCGTCAGATTTTGATGCCCAATTAAGGTTTCTGTTTTTGGAGAATAATTTAAAAATTGCCGATATAGATCGATCGGTTATAAGCTCTGTAGTGCCTCATTTAACTGCTCCAATTAATGAAATGGTCATCAATCTATTTGGCACAGAGCCAATCATAACAGGACCGGCAATTTATCCAAAGCTCCCTTTAGAAATATTACGACCTCAAGAAATAGGTACTGATCTGGTTTGCAATGCTTTATATGCATTCTCAAAATACAAAAACAATTGCATAGTGGTTGATTTTGGTACAGCTCTTACCTTTACGACCGTCTCAAAAACTGGCAAAATATTAGGTGTTTCGATTGCACCAGGGCTTAATACAGCTGTAAAGTCGTTGTTTTCGAATACCGCACAATTGCCAGAAGTCCCTTTAATTGTGCCTGAATCTGTAATAGGGCAAAACACCGTCCATGCCATACAAGCAGGTGTAATGTGGGGTTATATTGGAATGGTGGAAAAGATGTTGGAAAAAATCAAAGAGGAAATTGGTGAAAAATGTATTGTAATCGCAACGGGGGGCCTAAGCTCAAAATTGACTCAGTTGCATCCCTTTTTTGATGAGGTAGATGTAAATATTACTTTAAACGGGTTGAAAATTATTTCCGAATTGAGCGATACTTAGATTTCAAAAATTTAACGTCAACTGTTTCCCCTCTTGTACCTCATTTATCTCCAGATTTGAAAAAGTAATCCCCAAAAGTCTTACTCCGTTTTCAAAAGGGAACTCTTTTTCTAATAATTCATCCACTATTTTCTCGAAAAATGCTTTTTCCTTTATTGGCTGAAAGGCTGATTTACTGCGGGTAATGATTTCAAAATTATTGAATTTAACTTTTAGCGTAACGGTTCGGCCATAAATATTTGAGCGTTCTAATCTCCGCCATACTTCGTTTGCAATGGGTTCTAAACCATTTTGCATTTCGGCCAAAGTGAATAAATCAGTATTAAAAGTGTTTTCCGCACCGATTGATTTGCGAGTACCATCACCAGAAACCTGCCTCATGTCTATTGCACGGGCAATATTGTAATAATAATGCCCAGCTTTTCCAAAATATTTCACCAATTCTTGTACTTCTAATTTCTTTAAATCGGCACCGACCATAATACCCAGTTTATGCATTTTTTCGGTGGTTACTCTGCCCACACCATGAAATTTGGCTACGGGTAATTCGTCTACAAATGCTTCTGCTCTATGCGGCTTTATCACAAATAGGCCATTTGGTTTATTGAAATCGGAGGCTATTTTTGCCAAAAATTTATTATAAGATATTCCAGCTGAGGCCGTTAGTTGAGTTTTTTGAAGAATTTTGT
>JAZKGO010000060.1:6022-14794 GCA_040385875.1 Bacteroidota bacterium | reverse complement strand
TTTTAAAAGTACCTTCTCAAAAATAGTTAAAAACCGAGTATTTTAATAATTTCACACTAAATTGATTCTTTACTATTCTGATTGGCTTACAGCTTTTGACCAATAATTACTTACGACTTAAAAAGACTTCCGACTTCTTCAAACTTATGACCATCCCCGATTTATCAACTGAATTCATTTTCAAAAGTACTCGCAGTAGTGGGCCAGGTGGGCAAAATGTAAACAAAGTTTCGTCAAAAGTGGAGCTCTATTTTGATATTAATGGCTCTCAAATATTAAATGATTGGCAAAAAACACGGCTTTGGCAAAAACAAGTCAATAAAATTTCACAGGAAGGTATTCTGAAAATTGATTGTCAAGTAGATAGAAGTCAACTAAGAAACAAAGAATTAGTGGTGGAAAAATTTTATGACTTGTTAAAAAAGGCCTTTCACATAGAAAAAATAAGACGACCTTCTAAACCAACTAAAAGTGCTATAAATGAACGAATTAAAATAAAAAAAGTGCGAGGTATTGTTAAGCAGAATCGAAATAAAAATATTGATTTGGAGGAATAACCGAAGCATAACTATTCCACATTTATCTTATTTTCTTCACTAATTCTGAACCGATTAATTTAAATTTGCATTTTATTGAAATAAGCGAAAGAGGAAAACCCAAAATTATGATTGAATTACCCGTAATAGCCAGCCCAAAACATACTAAAAAACCTGATTGGTTGCGTGTTAAATTGCCAATTGGTGAAGATTATGCACGTGTACGCAAGCTGGTGGATGAGTACAAGTTGCATACTATCTGTCAGTCAGGTAATTGCCCAAATATGGGTGAATGTTGGGGTGCTGGCACTGCTACATTTATGATTTTAGGAAATGTTTGTACTCGGTCGTGCAGCTTTTGTGCGGTAGCTACTGGCCGCCCCAATGAATATGATGAAGATGAACCTCGCCGTGTGGCAGAAGCCATTAAATTGATGCAGGTTAAACATGCGGTTATTACTTCAGTAAACCGTGACGAACTGAAGGACCGTGGTGCTGAAATATGGTATCAAACCGTAAAAAATATCAAAGAATTAACCCCAGAAACCACTATTGAAACCCTGATTCCAGACACAAAAGGAAATTGGGAGGCACTCTACAGAATGATTGAAGCGGGCCAAGAGGTAGTTTCACATAACCTAGAAACGGTACCAAGACTTTACCGCCAAGTGCGCCCACAAGCCCGTTACGAGCGTAGTTTAGAGCAAATTCAACGAACTAAAGATTTTGGAAAGCGAACTAAATCTGGAATAATGCTTGGCCTCGGTGAAACCAAAGAAGAGGTATTTGAAGTGATGGAAAATTACGTTGCCCACGGACTGGATGTATTAACATTGGGTCAATATCTACAACCGACCAAAATGCATATCGAAGTGGCCGAGTGGATTCACCCAGACACCTTTGCCATGTACAAAGAGGAAGGCCTGAAACGTGGTTTGGAATACGTAGAAGCAGGAGCTTTGGTAAGATCGAGCTACCATTCTGAGCGACATTTGGCACCAAGCGCAAAATAAATATAAAAAATAAACCCATAGGTTGATTTCATGAAAATTATTTGTACATTTGTGGAAGGATTATGGTCTTTTAAATATGATGGTGAGAAATTTTATGAACTTGAAAGGCTAATAGAAAATTGGACTGATTATGAATATCTGCAAAATTATTATTCAGAAAATGAAAAAGACTTACTTTATTTTGGATTGACAATTGAGGAAGCAGTTGAAATTACCATTCAAGAAACAAACAACTTGATTGTTTTCTTGGAAAAATTGGTAAATAGAAATATCAAATCGTTGGATTCAATTTTCAAGCCTTTAAATGATTTGGAATTTAGAGTAATTGAGCTTTCAAAACAAAAGGCAAAGCGGCGTTGGCTACGAATTTACGCAATCAAAATTGAGGCGAATTGTTATGTAATTACTGGTGGTGCAATCAAATTGAGTCATAAAATGCAAGAAAAAGAAAACACACATTTGGAATTGACAAAATTAAATAAATGCAAAAATTATTTACAATCTGAAAATGTATTTGATTTAGAGTCTTTTTATGATTTGATATTTTAAATAGTTTTTTGTAAAAATAAATAATATGGCTATGGAAAAGAGTGAGAATTTAAAGAACTTTTTAAAGCTTGTTAGTGATGAAAAGTCTGATTTGTTGGAAAAAATCCGTTGGAGAATTGCCAATCAAGAGTGGCTGAATAAGTCGGGGGCAATTGCTTTACGGGTTCTGACTACCTTGAAAGAAAAAAACATGAGCCAGAAAACTCTGGCTGAAATGATGAATGTGAGCCCTCAGCAAGTAAATAAAATAGTAAAAGGTTCTGAAAATTTGACCTTAGAAACAATAACAAAATTGGAGCAAGCACTTGATATTCAATTGATTAACATTATAAAAAATTACAAAAATCAAAATGGAAATTTATCAATTGTAGCTGAACCAGCTCAGGAATTAGTCAATTGAGACTAAACCTTCCCCAAGTCAAAGCCATCAGCGTCAAAAAACCGCACTATTTCTCTCATTTTTTTCTGAATGATTTTAAAATGGTGCTCATCTTCAGGGCAAATTAGAGAAATAGCCTCACCAGAAAGCTCTGCTCTTCCCGTGCGACCGATTCTATGAATATAATCAGTGGGTGAGCGAGGTAGCTCATAGTTAATCACATAGGGCAACAAGTGAATATCAATACCACGTGAGGCCAAGTCAGTGGCCACAAGCACTCGTAATTTTCCTTTTTTAAATTGATACATGGCCTCTGAGCGTGCAGATTGTGTTCTTTTACTGTGAATGGCCTCCGCATCAATACCGTTTTTCCTCAATTTTTCGGCCACATTATCAGCGGTTCTCACACTTGATACGAACACTAAAACTTGTTCCATCTCATTTGTTTTAATCAAATACCTCAGCAACGGTCCTTTGCGTTCTGGACTAATTCTATAAGCCGATTGCTGAATTAAATTCAATGTTTTTTCGGTCGCCTTAATTTCAATTACAACTGGATCAACAGTCAATATTCTTTTAATCGTCTCATTTTCAATATCTAATGTTGCAGAAAATAGTATATTTTGCCTTTTCTTTGGCAATAAATCTAATAACTGATTGAGCTCTTCTTGAAAGCCTAAGTCCATCATTTTGTCAGCTTCATCCAGCACCAAAATCTCAATTTTAGAAAGATTAATCGATTGAGTGGAAACTAAATCCAACAACCTACCAGGTGTAGCAACCAATATTTCAGTATTTTTCAAAGTCACCATTTGTTGATTGAGGGGAACCCCACCAAAAACAACATTATGTTTCACGTGAATGGGCAATTCATTCGAATAGGTATCGAAAACTTCTCCAATTTGAATAGCCAATTCACGAGTAGGCACCAAAATCAACACTTTTAAATGCAAGTTTCTTGAGACTTTTTTTCGTTGAAACAGCTCTAAAATTGGCCACACAAAACTGGCTGTTTTACCTGAACCAGTTTGGGCGATACCCAAAACATTTTTACCCTCCAGTATCGGAGGAATAGCTTGAGCTTGAATGGGAAAGGGGGCAGAATATAGTTGCTCAGCAATTATTTTTAGAAGAGGTTCAGATAAATTAAGCTTTTCAAATGTCATATTCGGAATCAAATGGAGTAAAATGCAAAGGTACTCATTTAAAATTTGTATGTATTTTAACAATTATATTATAATCAATTCATCTATTTCGCAATATAATGCAAATTATAGCCTAACTTTGTATAAAAAAAATACAATTTACTTTTAGAATGAAAAGAATTACAACTTACAGAAAACTTTTTGGAGCTACAAAAGACACTAATTTAGCAGAATTGAAAACCACTTACCGTAATTTAGTAAAAGAATGGCACCCTGATAAATTCAACAATGACGAAGCCAAAAAAGCAGAAGCTGAATTGAAAAGCACGGAAATAATTGAAGGCTATCATTTTTTGGTAAGCATTGCCCCCGAAACACACGAGCAAAATAAAGAAGAATACCTAAAACTAACCACTACTTCATTTATCGATGGTTTTGAATATAAAAAAGAAGCTTTAAAAATTTATTATCACGATAAAAGTGAATATGAATATTTTGGGGTTTCAGAAAATATTTATACTAAAATGCGAAACTCCGCAGCGTTAACCAGATTTGCCAGACGCCATATTTATCACAATTACACCTATAGAAAAATAAGTAACCAAACATCGTAATTTTGGGTAATGGAAGCAAATCTGAATCAACCAAATTTACAATTTGATTACATTTTTGCTGGGGGCGGTATGGCTGCCCTTTCATTGGCCTATCAAATCAATAATAGTAACTTAAAATCTAAGAAAATCCTGATTTTAGACCAATCTCTCAAAAATAGCAATGACCATACTTGGTGTTTTTGGGAAAATGATTCAGGAACTTTTGAGGAAATAGTATTCAGGAAATGGAATGGGTTTTGGTTTCATGGTAACTTCAATTTTTCAAAATTTTTGAAACTTGAGCAATATCAATATAAAATGATTAGAAGTATCGACTTTTATGATTTTATTATTCCGGAACTCAAGCTCAATCCAAATATCACTTTTAAGCAAGTAAAAGCAGTTTCAATTGCTAATAATTCAGTAAAAACTGAAACCAACGAATACTTTTCAAACGAATATATATTTGACAGTATTTCTATTCCAAAATTCGATAAGCCACAGTATAACAACCTATTACAACATTTTTTGGGTTGGGTAATAGAAACAAATTCACTCATTTTCGAGAAAGACAAACCGACCCTTTTCGATTTTAGAGTGGATCAAAAAAATGAATGTCGGTTTGTTTATGTACTTCCTTTTTCCGAAAAAAAAGCTTTGGTTGAATTCACTATTTTTTCAGATAACTTAATTGAGAAAAAAGAATATGAGTTGGAATTATCTAACTATTTAAAAATACATTACGGTTTAAATTCAGATCAATATACCATTAAAGAAACAGAGTTTGGTATTATTCCGATGTCTGATGAGTCAATTGATCTTTTGGATATGAGTGGTATAATTAAAATAGGAACTGCCGCTGGTTTTGTAAAACCCTCGACAGGTTATAGCTTTCAACGCACTCAAAACTATTGCCAACAATTAGTAAAGGCATTGGAAAATAAAAGTTTAGATAATCAAACTTTGCGGAAAAGTACATGGAAAAAATATTTGGATTCGGTACTTTTAAATGTAATGAAATACAAAAGAGCCCCACAATCAGAAATATTTACCTCGCTTTTTAGTAAAAACAAAGCGGATAGCATTTTCAAATTTTTGAGTGAAGAAAGTACTCTTTTCGAGGATATCAAGCTTATGAATTCAGTACCTAAATTACCTTTTATAAAATCTGCAATAGACGAATTTCTTAAAAGAATTGTCTGTAATTTCGTCAAAAAATAGTCTTTTTATCTATTCTTTGGCTACAAATTCTAAAAATAGTATCTTTGAATCTTTATTTTAAATCAATTTTCCAAACATTCAATAATGGCCTATTTATTTACATCTGAATCAGTTTCTGAGGGACATCCTGACAAAGTAGCTGACCAGATTTCCGATGCTTTAATCGATAATTTCATGGCTTTTGACCCAGATTCAAAAGTAGCTTGTGAAACATTAGTGACTACTGGCCAAGTAGTGTTGGCAGGTGAAGTGAAAACAAATACCTATCTTGATGTACAGTCGATTACACGTGACGTAATCCGAAAAATAGGTTATACGAAATCTGAATATATGTTTGAAGCCAATTCTTGCGGTATTCTTTCTGCCATTCATGATCAATCAGCGGATATTAATCAAGGAGTCGACAGGGTTACTGGACAAGATTTTGAATCAAAAGCCAATGCGCAAGGTGCGGGTGACCAAGGAATGATGTTTGGCTACGCCACACGTGAAACTGAAAATTATATGCCTTTGGCATTGGATTTAGCACACAAAATACTTCAGGAAATGTCTGATATCCGAAATAATCACAGCGATTTAATTGGGTATTTACGACCAGATGCTAAAAGTCAGGTTACCATCGAATATTCTGATGATAATGTTCCTCAGCGCATCGATACTATCGTAGTATCCACCCAACACGACGACTTTGATGCAGACGAAATTATGTTGGCAAAAATCAAATCAGATGTGATCAATATTGTGATTCCGAGAGTAAAATCAAATTTGAAGCCTGAGCTACAGGCTTTGTTTACAGATGAAATTACTTACCATATAAATCCAACAGGAAAATTTGTAATAGGAGGCCCACATGGCGATACTGGACTGACCGGCCGTAAAATTATTGTGGATACCTATGGTGGTAAAGGCGCTCATGGTGGCGGAGCCTTTTCAGGAAAAGACCCTTCAAAAGTAGACCGTTCGGCAGCTTACGCTACTCGTCACGTGGCTAAAAATCTAGTGGCAGCGGGCCTTTGTGACGAAGTATTAGTACAAGTTTCTTATGCGATTGGAGTAGCCAAACCGTGCGGAATTTTCATTGATACTTATCGCACGGCAAAGGTGAATATGACCGATGGCGAAATCGCCAGAAAAGTAGAAACTATTTTTGATATGCGTCCCTATGCTATCGAACAAAGACTAAAATTGAGAAACCCAATCTACTCAGAAACAGCTGCTTATGGCCATATGGGACGTAAAAATGAAATTGTGAAAAAATATTTCAAAGGACCTGATGGAATAAAAGAAGTGGAAGTGGAGTTATTTACTTGGGAAAAACTAGATTATGTGGATCAAGTAAAAGAAGCTTTCGGGCTGTAGAGGTAGTAATACAAAAATCTTAAGAACGTTGATTAGTGATGTATTCTCTAATCAACGTTTTTTTATTTTAACCAAAAATATATTTATATTGCAAACATGGAAATCGAAGAAACACAAACAATAAAAGAATCTTTTCTGGGCAAAACAAACATGAAGCGCAATATAAAAGACTTTATTTTAATTACTGCTGGTATTTTTTCGGCAGCCTTTGGCTTTAAAGGGTTTTTATTGACCAATCATTTTATCGATGGGGGTGCTACGGGTATTTCACTACTTATTTCAGCTCTTACCGAAATCCCCCTTTATATATTATTGATTGTTATTAATATCCCATTTATAATACTCGGTTATACTATTATTGATAAAACCTTCGCCATAAAAACAGCCCTAGCCATCTCAGGACTCGCATTGGTGGTTGGGGTTGTCGATTTCCCTAATGTTACAGACGACAATCTTCTAGTAGCACTTTTTGGAGGTTTTTTCCTGGGGGCTGGTATTGGACTTTCGGTTCGTGGTGGGGCTGTGATTGATGGCACTGAAGTATTGGCCATTTATCTCAGCAGAAAGCTTTCCACTACAATGGGCGACATTATCATCATTATCAATGTCATTATTTTTGCGGCAGCGGCCTATTTATTATCTGTTGAAATCGCCTTATATTCAATGGTAACCTATTTATCAGCCTCAAAAACACTTGACTTTGTGATTGAGGGTATTGAAGAATATACAGGAGTAACGATTATTTCCATTAAAAGCGAGATGATACGACAAATGATTGTTGAAACCCTAGGCCGGGGCGTGACTGTGTATAATGGTAAGGGGGGGTATGGCAAAACTGGGGAATCAAGTAATATTGATATTGTATATACAGTAGTAACCAGACTTGAATTGCACCGACTCAGAGCTGAAATTGAAGGCATTGACCCAGAGGCATTTGTAGTAATGAGTAGCATTAAAGACACCAAAGGTGGCATGATCAAAAAACGACCCTTTAAGCACTAAATGCATTAAAAAAGGGAGCTTCACAGCTCCCTTTTTTAATTAAATACAACCAACTACTTTATTCAAAATCATCGTCTTCGTTTGTATCAACTACGGCTAAGGCCAAACCAGGGGCTTTACCAATTATTTTTTCTTTAAATTTTTTCAATTGTCCTTTCAAAATATCCAAAGCCAAATCCACAGCTTCTTCAAATGATTTGCCCGTTTCTTTCACAAAAAGTACCGCACCTGGCAAGTTGATTTTTATTTCTAAAAGTTTACTATGCGTTTTGTTTTTTTCACCCTTATCTAATTTCAAAAAAACTTCACCACTTATTATTCGGTCGTAAAATTGATCCAATTTGCTTAACTTTTGTTCAATAAACGCCAACAATTTTTGATCGGCAGTGAAATGAATTGAATGCACCTGAAGTTTCATACGCTTATAATTTAAATTGGAGATATATTAAAAGAAATAACAAAATAGTAAGTCATAATTTTATTATTTCTTAATTAAAGCTAATGATTTGAATCGGTAATGTCAAGCAATTAATCAAATAATTTTTCGGTGTCAGTTTTGAGCCAATCCACCCTCAAAACTTTAGATTTTATTCCAATTCTTTCAAAAAATCGCAACCAATACAACTGCTGATTCGAGAGGTTATCACTTGGAGACTTCACCTCTATAAACTCATAACTATCTGTATTCCAAGTAAATAAATCCGGGAAACCATGCGTATTATTCTTCAAATTTACGGCCATTTCTAGCATCACCATTCTTAGATGATTTGGCTCCAACTTCTCACAGAGTTTCAATACCGAATGGTAAGTTATTGCCGACCAATCCACTAAAGGGTTAGTAATCCCCTGCTTTTCTATAAAAGTTTTGTCTATAAAATCCAATAACGATAGTTTATCCTCCAACAAATCAAGCCTATCAATGAGCTTATCTCTCCTTAATTCAAAGAAAATTGGCTTATAAATGTCAGATGGGGC
>JAZKGO010000060.1:0-5922 GCA_040385875.1 Bacteroidota bacterium | reverse complement strand
GCCTCACTCAATGTTTCTTCATTGACTGTTATCCAATTGATTAGCCAAATACACAATTCAGCTGCTGGTAAGTCAGCCGCTAATTCATAAAATTTCTCCCCCACTAAACTCACCACCAACTTATCCTCAGCCTCTTGTCTGTTGGCAAAATGTGCCACCATTTTATCTTCATCAAACTGCTGATATTTCTGAAATCCAAGATCACGAGTGACAAACTCTGTCATGGTGTCGTATCGATTTCCAAAAAACAAAAATTTGAGCATCATTACTTCTTGCTCAAAATTAATTTTTATAACGGGCTCATATTCAGCAATTAATGGGATCAACTCTTTGAGCTCTATTAAAGAAAGCAATTTCACAACCGTTTCATTTTTAGTATAGCTTGCATGTCCTTTAAATGAAATTCCAGCCGTTTTAAACAATTGGAGGAGCTCACTTTTCGGAAAAATAAAGAGTAATTCATCTACTAACCTGAGCCAAGTTTCGTTCGGTTTTTCAATAAATTTTTTGTCAATTAATTTTTTGGTGACTTCAGGTATATTCTCAATCTCCTCATATTTCAATTTATTAATTCTAAAAAATTGGCCTGAACGGTTCACAAAGCGAATAAATAAGCATTGCTCATCCTCTGAAAGCATTTTGAAATGCTGAATGAACAACTTCTCATTTTCATTCAGTATATGTTCATATTTTCTCTCTACAAAATCGACCAGATAGGTAAAATATTCGAGATAGTATTTAGGAGGAAGTTCTATTTTTTCAGTTGGGTAAGCCAATTGATTGTCTGATTTATATGATTGAATAAAGATTTTTTTGCATTCGATTTTGAATAATCCAAATAAGCACTATATTTTACAATTTAAATATCAATTCCTGTATTTTTGTATGAAATTACTAATTCCTGTACTATTCTCAAATTCATAATACCCCTTTATAAACTTTGTAAAAAATACAAAAATGCAAACAGTATCTACCTTTAATTTCCATGGCAAAAAAGCCTTAATTCGAGTTGATTTTAATGTGCCTTTAAATGAACGCTTTGAAATCACAGATGATACTCGCATTAAAGCTACCATACCTACTATCAACAAAATACTGGCTGATGGAGGTTCTGTGATATTAATGTCGCATTTGGGAAGGCCAAAAGACGGACCCACTGATAAATATTCACTTAGACACTTAGTGAATCCATTGTCTGTTATTTTCAATAGACCTGTAAAATTTGCGGATGATTGTATTGGCCAATCCGCAATTGATCTTTCGGCAAGCTTACAGCCAGGTGAAATATTATTGTTAGAAAACCTCCGATTTTATAAAGAAGAGGAAAAAGGAGACCTTGATTTTGCAAAAAAATTATCAGTATTAGGAAATGTTTGGGTGAATGATGCTTTTGGCACTGCCCACAGAGCCCATGCCTCTACAGCAGTAGTTGGACAGTTTTTCGAAGACAGAATCTGTGGATTTGTAATGCAAGCTGAACTTGAAAATGCACAAAAAGTTTTAGAAAATGCCGAAAGGCCTTTTACAGCCATTATGGGTGGTTCCAAAATTTCTGATAAAATATTATTAATTGATCGTCTTTTGGATAATGTAGATAACCTTATTATTGGTGGTGGAATGACCTATACTTTTCAATTAGCACAAGGCGGTAAAATCGGAAAATCAATTTCAGAGCCCGATAAAGTAGAATTAGCAAAAGAATTAATTAAAAAAGCGGAAGATAAAGGGGTGAAATTAATCATGCCTGTGGACAATCTTTGTGCGGATGATTTCAATAACAATGCCAATACCCAAGTAGTAGTATCTGGCTCAATACCAGATGGTTGGCAAGGTCTGGATATCGGTCCTGAGTCAATTGAATTATTCAAAACTGTGGTAGAAAATTCCAAAACAATACTTTGGAATGGCCCGATGGGAGTATTTGAATTCAAAAATTTTGCTAAAGGCACCAACGCCATTGCAAAAGCTGTGGTAAAGGCTACTGAAGAAAACGGTGCATTTTCATTAATAGGCGGTGGTGACTCCGCTTCTGCAATCAATCAAGCAGGATATGGCGAAAGAGTTTCTTATGTATCCACAGGTGGTGGAGCATTATTGGAATACATGGAAGGCAAAGTTTTACCTGGTGTAGCCGCTTTACAATAAAATAGCATAAAATTTAACAGAGGAGGTCCCAGTTCAATGAATTGGGACTTTTTTTGTTCAAAATCTTTAAAAAGAAAGCATTAAATTCTCATTAAAATCAGACCAAAAATCAAATTAGTTTCATGGAAAAATGTAATTTTGCGTTAGTATTTGAAACCAGCAAAAATATGAAGCGTCTGAATCTTATTTTTCTTTTCTTGTTTATTTATATACATTTTGCGGACGGCAATCATCTCGCCTTCATACAAGAGCAACCCAAATCCAAATTAAGAAATAATCAAAATACTGCCCCAATCAGTTCATTATCAACCAACCGGGTACAAAAATCTTCCAATCAAAAAGTGGATAAATTGGCCGAAAAAATTATTTTGACACTTGACCTCAATGAAGTTGAGGCTAAAACAATTTATCATTTATGTGAAAATAGGGCTGAAAAAATTGAAAAGGTAAAGTTGAACAGCGACAATAGCCAGCAAAAAATAAGTGACCTCCAAGCTATCAATGACGACTTTGACTTTCGTATCAAGCAATTGGTAAGTCCCAGCCAATACCATAAATATGAAGCCTTGAGAAAGTCTGGAAATTAGGTCGGACTTTTTTTGTTATTATTGGACTCTTTTTGTCATAATAATTATTGATTAAAGGCTCAGAAAGCAACAAAATTTGGCTCCATTAATTGATTTTAGTATCCCATCTTTTACATTTCCCTTAAATCTCCTTAAATTCACAAGATTGAAACTCAATTGAGAGGTTTTGAATAAAATTTTTATCAATGAATTTAATAAAAGTAGCTGCGGGAGTTGTAAATCAAACACCACTTGATTGGTTTGGCAATAAAAGCAATATTATCAATTGCATCGAGCAGGCTCGCTCCGAAAATGTTTCTTTGCTTTGCTTGCCTGAGCTTTGTATCACTGGCTATGGCTGCGACGACATGTTTTTGGCTAACGATACCTGTGTAAATGCAATGGAAATGTTGCATGAAATTGTAGGATTTACCTCAGGAATGATTGTAGTGGTGGGTTTACCCATCCGAATCAACAATCATATATTCAATGCTGCTTGCCTAATCGCTGATAAACAAATTAAAGGTTTTGTTTGTAAAAAAAATTTAGCCAATAATGGTATCCATTATGAAACCCGTTGGTTTCAAGCCTGGCCTCCCAATGAAAAAGCTGAAATAAAAATTGCTGGAATTGGCTATCCAGTAGGTGATTATATCTTTGATATTGAGGGAGTTAAAATAGGTTTTGAAATTTGCGAAGATGCATGGGTATCCAATAGACCTGGCCGTGATTTGTATTTACATGGGGTGGATATCGTGCTGAATCCTACCGCCAGTCATTTCTCATTTTATAAAACCAATACCCGTGAGCGCTTCATTCAAGATGGTTCCCGTGCATTTGGGATTGCCTATATTTATGCAAATTTATTGGGTAATGAATCGGGTCGAGCCATTTTTGATGGAGATGCTATGATTGCTCAAGCGGGTGAAATGGTTCGTTCAGGAACCCGTTTCAGTTATAAAGATTACTATCTACTCACCGGAATCATCGATTTGGAAAAAGGCCGATTGGAGCAAGCACAAAATAGATTACGATTTATCAATACGCCTAACAAAATCAGCTTCAATTATATTTTCCCAGAAATAAAACCCGAAAAAAATATTTATGCTTTGGAACATTGGGAAGCCAAAGGCTACCAAAAAGAAGAAGAATTTGCTAGGGCCGTTGCTTTGGCTCTTTTCGATTATTTGAGAAAATCAAAATCTCAAGGATGGGTTATCTCACTATCAGGTGGAGCCGATTCCTCAGCCATTACGGCCTTGTGTTATTTGTCCATAAAAATGGCTGTTGACGAACTTGGAGTAGATGGGTACAAACAAAAAATGGCTTATAATTCGAAAATAAAAACGTGTAAAACAGTTGAAGATTTTGCCAAAGTGATGATTACTAATGTGTATCAAGGAACCACCAATAGCTCAGTTGCCACAAGATTTTCAGCTACTTCATTGGCTGCAGACTTGAACACAACTTTTTATGATATTGACATTAATAATATTGTTGAAGAATATAAAGGATTGATTAGTAAGGCAATAGGTAGAGATCTGACATGGGCAACGGATGATATTGCAATGCAAAATATACAGGCAAGAGTTAGGGCTCCATCAGCTTGGTTGCTTGCGAATCTCAATAATTCGCTTTTATTAGCCACTTCTAATCGTTCAGAAGCTTCCGTTGGGTACGCCACTATGGATGGTGACACGGCTGGCAGCATTTCGCCCATAGCTGGTATCGATAAGCCATTTCTAAGACATTGGCTAAAGTGGTTGGAAAATATTGGATTGGATGGAACGTTGAAAATTGCTGGCCTCAATGCTGTAAATAATTTAGAACCTACCGCTGAATTACGCCCGAGCGATCAATTGCAATCGGATGAGGACGACCTTATGCCTTATGAGCTCTTGAATGCGCTTGAAACACATGCCTTCAGAGATAAAAAATCAGTAAAAGATTGCTTCATTTTATTGAAAACTGAATATTTAGATAAATATACAACTGCACAATTAGTACTTTGGATTGAGAGATTCTTTACCCTTTGGTGTCGAAATCAATGGAAAAGAGAGCGTTACGCCCCAGCCTTTCATGTGGATGATAGAAATCTTGACCCACGGTCTTGGTTAAGATTCCCAATTTTGTCTGGCGGATTTACAAAAGAATTAGCTGAAATGAAAGAATTTGCTGAAAAGGGGGAATTAACAAAAAAGAAAGGGAAGATTGGGTTTTAATGATAAATCATCTAAAAATGATTAGAACACCCAAATAAATTAAGGATTTGCAAGTCAAAATTTGGCTTGCAAAATCACCTAATGAGAGAGCAATATTTGGAATGCAATAAAAAGTCAAGTTAAAAAAACTTTAAACCTTCTCAGCAATCTCGGCAAAGGAAATATCATAGTGCGAAGCATCGTAAATGGCCTCACCTTTTGAGATTACAATGGCTTGAGGAGACTCGTGTTGAACGGAAAACTCTTCCGAAATTTTTTTCGAAATATCTCGATACGAGCGTAAATCAAGGTAATAGGGTTTCAAATCACCAACCTTGCTTTGGTCATAGTTTCTTTCCATTCTGCTCATAGCCATTGAGGATATTGAGCAAGCGGTACTGTGTTTAAATAATAATACTGGAGCCACAAATGATTCTTGCTTGATGTCTTCTATTTGATCAATATTATTTAATTGATTCCACTTCATCTTTTGAATATAATTAGTTGAATATATTACAATAATTATATTACAAAGGTTCATTATTGGCCAATTTTGACAATACCCCTTCTTTTAATGCAAAATTAGATACAAATAATTCTTTTATATTAAATGTCTTCAGCACGTAATCTATTAATACTGAAGCCACTACAATCATATCTGCTCTAAGCTCAATCATTCCAGGAATTTTCAAACGTTCATCTCTGTCTTTTTCTAAAAACTGATAAAACGAATTGTAAAAACTTTCAATTGGCAATGATGAAGAGATAGATTGAGTAATAATATTTGGTTGAACAGAGGTATTATAAATATCTACTAATGTTTCAAAAGAACCCGCAGAACCTACCAAAGTTTGAGGTGAATATTGATGAATGGCATTGGCTAATGAAATTAGCTTCTCTTGACAATAATTTTGTAATTTTTTCACTTCAGATGGCAAAATTGGATCCTGCTGAAAAAACAAATCCATTAATCGCTGACCCCCAATTTCAAAGCTTTGCTTCCATAATAA
>JAZKGO010000059.1:9241-10675 GCA_040385875.1 Bacteroidota bacterium | reverse complement strand
TTAAAAGATTACACAGAATATGAATTTAAATGAAAATATATAAAAATCAGTGAAATCCAGAAATCATTTAAATCCGTGATTCAGACAGAGGGAATATAAAATAAAATGCTGATTTTGAGGCTTTTATAATTATTTTTTTGGAATTGTCTTTTGCAAAAAAAGCCAAGCAAGACTTTTCTTACTTGGCTTTTTTAAAAGGGTTTGTATAATTTACTTATTTGGCCACTTAGCCCAATTGCTACAATGACCCGCCTCATCAGTTTGATCAATTGATCTTTGTACTCCTGAATAAGCTGCATTCATAACCGCTCTTGGTGAGAAATGTAATTTACCACCATCTTCTGTTCTAAATGCTTTTCCAAAATGTCCTTGGCTTAAACCATGCCCCGCCTCATGTAATGAAACCGTTTCGATATCATAGCGTGTTCCGTCGGTATTCCAAGAGAAATTATCATTGTAATATATTTCACGAAATGCTACATCAGCCTTGCCATTGTTATCGATATCCGTAGGGTTGTTATCATCATCCACCCAAATCAATGTAAAAGTAACCCCTAATATAAATCCACTTCCTCCAGTTGCTATAAAATCAAAAAACGCACCTGGTAAAAACCCACAATGTTGAAGATCAACCTCAAAATTGGGAGTACCACCAAATCCATAAAAGGAAGATACATAACCAGCATCACCAGAAAAAGGTAATTTTGTGATTCCAATGTTTGAACAATTTACTCCTTCCCAAGTATTCATACTATTAGTAATAGCACCAGTTACATCAGTAGCCGACAAGCCATTGTCAGTGGTAACTTGATCATCAATTATATATTCAATATTGGTTCTACCTCCACGACGAGGATCACCAGGCACAAAATCTTGGCTTAACTGTTTGTTTCCATGATTATTAAAATAAACGATATTGCCCACTTCGTCAGATTCGCCAGCAGTAATATATTCGGCCATCATAAGTTGAATCTTTCCATTAGGGCTTGCCATACGAGCATTATGGCGATTATTGGACTTTTTTGTTTTTGTAAGATCCCCAATCTGTGGGTCATTTTTTTGGCAATTGCTTACGATTAGAGCAACCGCAACGATACTAAGAAATTTAATTTTCATTTTGTTAATGAGTGTTTAAGGGTTGAAAATATATATTAAAAAAAATATATTTTTAAATATAAATACAAACTCTGAAAAAAATATTATTTAATATCAAATTATTGATAATTATATTTTCTAACCTATTCATTTTTAACGATTAATAGAAAATTATGCAAAATGATTAAACAAAAAAATATAGATGGGAAATTAGTTAATTATTGAATTTGTAATCAATTAAGAATAGTTAGGATTTTCTAAAAAGGCTCTAATTCCTTCAAAGCTGGACTGAATATATTTTTCAATATAAGTATCCCCTTGATAGTTGGCTAGCTTTTT
>JAZKGO010000059.1:0-9141 GCA_040385875.1 Bacteroidota bacterium | reverse complement strand
GCGGTTCTTTGCTTTTCACCTCCAGAAATATTTTTAGGTAATTTTTCGGCCAAATGACTGATTCTCAAAGCCTCTAACAATTCCGTAACTCGCTCGTTTTGATACTCTTTTGTATAGTTTCTGATCGAATAGGCAATGTTTTCCCAAACGGTAAAATTGGGATTTAACCGATAATCCTGCGCTACCAATTTTACCTCATGATGGCCTGCAATTAACTTAGATTTTGGACCATCAATCAATTCATTTTCTAAATATATTTCACCTGATTTAGCTTGCAAAAAACCAGCTACTACATGCAATAAGGTCGATTTGCCCGCACCTGATTCCCCGATTATAGCTAAGATTTCCCCTGCTTTTACCTGAAAATTCAAGTTTTCAAAAATTATTTTTTCAAAAAATATAGCGGATAGATTTTTAACCTCAATTACAGTCATTATTTTTTTAGTGAATTCATTTTTAGCCAAAAAATATTGGTTATTTTTGTAAAGTTAAGAAAATAGGAGCTTAGATATTATATGATTTTTTTAAGATTGACAATATTAATTTAAAATTTGACTAATATTCGATTGATTTAGCTCCAATATTTTAATTTTTTATTAAACGGCAACTCAAAACTCACCATTTGTAATTCAAAAAAATGTTATTATTAGGAATTGACCTCGGTACCTCATCCATCAAAGTTTCAATAGTTGACTCCACCAATGGTAAATTAGTGGCTTCTGCTCAATATCCTGAGGTAGAATCACCCATCAGTTCACCGCAAGCCGGCTGGGCAGAGCAAGACCCTGAAATGTGGTGGAAAAATACTCAAATGGCCATTGAAAAGGCTGTTCAGTCTAAAAGTTTTGATCCTTATAGAATTGCTGCCATTGGAATATCCTACCAAATGCACGGCTTGGTAATTGTAGATAAAAACAATAAAGTACTACGTCCCTCCATTATTTGGTGCGATTCCAGAGCGGTGATTATTGGACAAAAAGCATTTGATACAATTGGTCATGAACAATGCCTGAGCCATTTGTTGAACTCACCGGGAAACTTTACGGCCTCCAAACTTGCTTGGGTAAAAGAGAATGAACCAGAGGTTTACGAGAAAATTGATAAGATTATGTTGCCAGGGGATTATTTAGCCTTACGTCTTACCAATGACCTAAGTTGCTCTAATTCAAGTCTTTCCGAAGGGATTTTTTGGGATTTTCAGACCAATACTCTCTCAGAAGATATTTTGAAAAATTATGGATTTAGCAAAACAATTTTCCCTGAAATCAGACCAGTATTTTCTGAGCATGGTCAATTGAATGCTGTTATTGCGGGTAATTTAGGACTAAGGGCAGGAATCCCCATTACCTATAAAGCCGGTGATCAGCCCAATAATGCATTGTCGCTCAATGTGCTGGAACCTGGTGAAGTAGCTGCCACCGCAGGTACTTCTGGTGTGGTTTATGCAGTCACGGATAAGGTGGCTTATGATCCTCAATCACGTGTGAATACATTTGCCCATGTGAATCATAGAATGAAAAAAGCCGAAGATCGATTAGGGATATTACTTTGTGTGAATGGGACAGGAATATTGAACCGATGGCTTAAAGATAATCTTGGAAATGGCCTCAGTTACTCTCAAATGAATGGTTTAGCCTCAGAGTCACCCATTGGATCAAATGGCTTGACGGTTCTTCCCTTTGGAAATGGAGCAGAACGAATATTCAATAACCAAACTTTAGGGGCTAAATTTTCAAAAATCGATTTCAATATTCACTCTCAAAAAGATATTTTCAGGGCTTCACAAGAAGGGATAGCTTTTTCGTTGAAATACGGAATGGACATTATGTCCGAAACGGGTAATGCTCCTAAAATCATAAGAGCAGGGAAAGCCAATATGTTTTTATCGTCGGTATTTGCAGAAACTATCGTGAATGCTTCACAAGTACCTGTTGAATTATATGATACTGATGGTTCGAAAGGAGCCGCATTAGGAGCGGGCATTGGGTTGGGTATTTTTGCCAATCCTAAGGATGCATTTGTGCATATGGAAAAACTAGCCGTAATTGAGCCCAATATTTTACAGAAAGCCGCTTATGAAGAGGCATATGAAAACTGGAAGAAAGAATTGGGAGTGTAACAATGTTTCCAGTAATTAGTTTAATCATTATAATTTATCAATCAACAATCTAAATAACTACTATTCAAGGCTTAGATATAAGTTCCTGAATAGAATCCTACAAGATGAAAAAAATCTTATTTATTAATCTGTTTGCGATCAAAATGATTGCTCAAGTGCCTTCTAATGAGGCTTTTAATTCGTTTTTGGCTAAAGCCTTTGACGAAAACATAAAATATACACCCTTTTCAGCAACGGGTATTGGCGACAATAGATATAACGATCAGCTTTATGCTGAGTTTACTGATAGTTATCGTGGCCAGCTAGAGGCAGCAGCTATCAAAAATTTGACAGATTTAGCGAAGTTTGACCAATCGAAATTAAATGAAAATGACCAGTTGAGCTATGAAATGCTAAAGTATCGTTATGAAACCGATTTAGAATCATATAAAATTAAATCAAATAGAATTCCTTTCAATCAGTTTAATGCCGTACCGCTTACACTTGCTCAATATGGAAGTGGAAAGGTGGTGCAACCTTTTAAAACAGTAAAAGATTATGAAAATTGGATTAGCAGAGCGGGTAAATTTCCTATCTGGGCAGATTCTTCAATCGTTTATTTTAGAAAAGGAATGGCTGAAAATATTGTTTTGCCCAAAATATTGGTTGAAAAAATGATAGGCCAAATGAATAGTTTTGTGACCTCTAATGTGAGCAAATCTGTGTTATGGGGACCAATAGAGGGTCTTCCAAAGGAGTTTTCTGAAGAAGATAAAAAAAGACTGACTCAACAATACATTCAGTTGATTATGGGTAAAATAGTGCCCACTTATGAAAAATTAGCTGATTTTCTTCAAAATGAATATTTATCAAAAGCGGGGACTGGCAGCGGTTTAGGTTCATTGCCCATTGGTAAGGAATGGTATAAATATAGTTTAAAGCAAATGACTACCACCAACAAAACCGCTGATGAGATTTATAATACTGGCCTTTCAGAAGTAAAACGAATCAGAAAAGAGATGGAAATAGTAAAAAAGTCAGTTGGTTTTAAAGGGAGTTTGCAAGATTTTTTCGAATTTATGCGAACCGATCCACAATTTTACCCGCATAAAACACAAGAGGAAGTACTCAATGCCTATCGTGCAATTGAAGCCAAAATCACCCCAACTTTAAGCCGGTTATTTTTGAATAAACCTAAAACACCGTTTGAAATCAGAGCTACCGAGGCTTTTAGAGCCGCTTCAGCAGCGGCTCAATACAATGCTGGTTTAGCTGATGGCAGTCGCCCAGGTATATTTTATGTGCCTATTTTAGACCCAACCAAAACACCTATTAGGGAGAGTCTTTTTATCCATGAGGCGGTTCCTGGGCATCATTATCAAGTAATGTTACAACGTGAAAATGAGTCACTTCCGCAATTTCGTCGTTATGGCGGCTATTCGGCTTATGGTGAGGGCTGGGGACTTTATACCGAAAGTTTGGGAAAAGAATTAGGCCTTTATACTGACCCGTATCAATACATGAAAGCTTTAGGAGACGAGATCCACCGTGCCATCAGGTTGGTAGTAGACCCAGGCTTACATGCCAAAAACTGGACTAGAGAGCAAGCCATTAAGTATATGGTAGACAATGAGCCCATTTCAGAAACTGCCGCAACGATTGAAATTGAGCGATACATAGCATTGCCAGGGCAGGCTACCTCTTACAAAACTGGATCGATGTTAATTCAAAGTCTACGCAAAAAATATACCAAGCAATTAGGTAAGAATTTTAAAATTGCGGAATTCCATGATCAATTATTAAAGCATGGCTCGATGCCATTAGAAATTTTAGCAGCTAAAATGGATAAGTGGGCAAAAGGAATAAAGTAGTAAGATTATTTTTCTTCTAATGGGACCATACCTCAACGTATGGTCCCATTTTTTTTGTAAATAAAATAAGGTTCACCAATTCCCTCATTAAATTGTTTAACTAGCTCAAAACCAAAAGGTTCTAACTTGTTTTTTGTAAGTATCAGGTCAATTTGATTGGCTTCAAATAGTGGTTGCAGCTCATCAAATCGTTGGCTTTGGAGTGGTACAATTGAGTTTTTTGTAGCCTCCAAATGGTCATCAAAAAGGTATACCATTTTAGATTCAGGGAGGTCCTGTGTCATTTGTTGATAGGAAATAAATGCTGCAGCCGATTTAATATTTTCCTCATCAAACATAAAAGAGCGGAGAAGCATATTATTATAACTGCTTTTGGCAGTATCCGAAAAACTATATAGGTTTTGCAATTTATTCGCTCTTTTTGAGGGGTCATTTAGCAAATCATATTCATATTTAAAAGACGCCTTGTTCCTTTTGGAAGCAACCAAAACATCTAATTGCTCTGGAATAGCCACTGATTGATAAGTTTTCAATATTTTTAAATAGTGGGTTGCCACAAAATAATTCATGAAAAGGCCTTTTCTGGACAGATTGAAATTTACATACAAATTGCTAGCCACTATAATTAAAAAGCTAATATAAAACAGAGACAGTTTTTTCAGAAGAAGCTTTGAAATACCTATTGCTGCAAAAAACAGAAAGAAAGGAAGTAAAGGAGCCAGATGCGTAGTGAACAGCGTAGGGGAGGTGAGCACCGATTGTAAATAAATTAAACTGCAAACCACCAGAAGTAGATAAAAAATCCGGTCAAAAGCTTTTTCTTTTAAAGTATAATAAATCCCTACTATTGAAAAAATGAGATAAACTGGAATGAATTTATTCTGAATAATCTGCTCAAAAATAAAATTATTATTATAATAGGTGGCTAGCGAATTGTTTCTTTTGCCAAGAATGTTACCTAGAAAAGCTTTCAGAAATAAAAAGGTATTGGTGAATAAATAAGGGTTGAATGCTACCAATAATATCACAAGGAAAATCAATAGAAGGATTCCTTTTTTTACCGGAATCAAATTTTTTCTTGAAAAAATAAGATAGACTACAACAGGTAATAAGAACAAGTAAATGGTTCTGAAACTGACTAAAAGTACAAAAATGGAAATGAATAAAATTTGTCCAAAAGTTTTTTCAAGTTCTTTTGAAAGGGCAATTGAAAATAAGTAGACTGCTAATAAAATGGCAATAGCATCGGGCCTTACTAAAGAAGAGGTGCTAATGAGCGTATGCGAACTTAACAGAAGAATGAAAAATAAATATAAACCACCAATATTATTGGAGAATAAGCTGCTTGTTCTGAATTTTTTAAAAGATAAATAAGATAACAATAGCACTAAAATGGATTGAAAAACACGTCCATATACTAAATAGGACGGTTTGTTTACAATATAGTCATATACTTGCTTATCAAAAAGATCGAAAAAATTTGTATTTGGGTGCCCTGATAGAGTTTGGAGAAGAAAGGTTTTAAGGGTGAAAAAGCCAATCAAAAAATAATAGAAAAAGACCATTGGGGTGGCGGGCCATTCCATACATCTGGATGGCAATCCATACCAAGCGAATACCCCTGAATCGGGAATCATGAATTCATCATTGGGGATATAAAAATCTCCTTTTGGTAAATCAATAAATGATAAATAATAAAAACCCAATAAATAAAATAGAATAGATACTAAGAAAAATGGAGGGAGGATTTTGATATTTGTATTTACAAAACTTTTCATTTTACAAATCAATTTTTCTTATCAAGTATTATTGTATAAATGCAAAAGCCTGATAATCAATGATTATCAGGCTTATTGGTACCCAGAGCCGGAGTCGAACCGGCATGCCAGTGAAGGCGATGGTGTTTGAGACCATTGCGTCTACCAATTCCGCCATCTGGGCATTTGCGTTGGCAAAGGTAATGATTTTTGTATTAATGTCAAAATGGATTTTTTATTGGTATTGATAATCAGATGTAAAATTTTGTCTTATGAATTGATTTACAATCTGTTTGATTGTTTAAATTGTCTTAAATAATTTAAATGCTCATCCAAAATACCAATACCAAGCTATAGATTATAGAAACAGAAAACCAATAACTATTAACCAGCAACTAACAACTATTATTCATATCTCAAACTTTCAATTGGATCCAGTTTTGAAGCTTTTATGGCTGGATAGATACCCGATATTACCCCAACAATCACGCATATTAAAATACCAAAAAACATCCATAGCCAAGGCACTATAAAACTGCTTTCGGCACTGATCAGTTTTGAAATGAGATTGCCGACCGAAATACCTAAAACAAGACCTCCCAAACCACCAATGATACATATTACAATAGCTTCAATTAAAAATTGTTGCCTTATTCTTGTGGGCGTTGCTCCTAATGATTTTCTAATGCCAATTTCTCTGGTGCGTTCAGTCACGGAAACCATCATTATGTTCATCAATGCGATAGATGCACCTAAAAGAGTAATGAAACCAATCCCAAAGCCGCCAATGCGTAAATAACCAGTAATCTTTTCAAATTCCTGCGCAAAAGAATCAGATCGCTCCAGTTCAAATGAATTGGGTTGTCCAATACGATCTTGTCTGATTACACGCATTACGCCAGCTGCTTCACCCATAATCCCCTCTAAATCAGTAATATTGGGGACTGAAGTGGTAATATCAAAAGTAAGTCGTCGATTGCCAGCGATGTTTCTAGCCGATTGAATTGGCATAATAATGACCCTATCCGATTCGCCACCGTTCATACTGCCTTTTTTCTCCAAAACCCCAATTATTTTGTATTTCATACCCATCGTCGTGATTTCTTTGTTGAGTGGGTCTATTTCATCAAAAAGCAATTTTTTTACATCATAACCAATCATCACCACATTCATGGCCGATTCAATATCATTTTTACTGAAATTTCGTCCACCTTCCAGTTTATAGCCTTTGATTCCCAAAAAATTATCATCAGCTCCAACAATTTGAGTATTGGGATTGGTCTTTTTTGACCCATATTTCACTTCTGATGATCCGGAGATATTTGTTGAAACTGTGATTACGGCATTGAAGCCAAATCGCTCTTTATAAGCCATAGCTTCTCTAAAGTCAATAGGAGGAGAGATTTTTTCACCTCGTCCATCTCTTCTTCTTCTAAAAAATTGAGGACTTTTAAGATCAAAACTATTAGCCCCTAAACTTGCAAAATTATTATCGACTGAGCTTTGTATCCCATCAATGGCAGTGAGAATTCCTACGAGAGAGGTAATACCTATGGCAATTATGAGAGCGGTGAGCACAGTTCTGAGCATATTCGATCGTATTGACCTCAATCCCTCCTTTATATTTTCGAGTATATTCATTTAAAATTATCTTTTAATAAGAAAATTGCAGTATTTTCGTTTTATTTTTCTAAATTATTTAGATTTTTAACCTATAAAAATACTATTATTAAGTTGAATGTAAATTTCCAATATCTTAAGCAAAAACTCAAACCAATGGTACGCAGTATCGTTCCGTCTATCATTTTTTTGCTACTTACAAGCCAAATTTTTGCTTCAAAGCTTTTCATCCCGATGGACGAAAGCCAAAGGAATCATCTAAAAGCTTACGGAATCGCCTATTGGGTGCTAAAAACGCATGATACGGAGGTTGATTGGTTACTCAACTATAAAGGAGGGAGCTTTATGATGCCTCAAAGCCAACGGTTTGAAAATGAATGTATTGTTAGAGGAGTATCCTATCAAGTGATTTCAGAAGCTGAAGCGGGTCAAATTGTTACTTTGCTTTCCCAAAATGATGTGAATATGGATTTGGTGAAATTGCAGAAACCCCCTAAAGTGGCAGTTTATTCACCTAAATCGGCCAATCCTTGGGATGATGCCGTTACAATGGTGATGAAATATGCAGAGATTCCTTTTGATGTGATCTATGATCCGGACGTTTTATCTGAAAAACTGCCAGAATATGATTGGTTGCATTTACACCATGAAGATTTCACTGGTCAAATGGGTAAGTTTTTTCAGTTTAAAGACAATGAATGGTACAAAAGATCTTTGGCGGAAGACATGACAAATGCTTCTAAGTTTGGCTTTGCAAAAGTATCTGAACTGAAATTGGCAGTAGCCAAAAAAATTAAAGGCTTTGTGGCAGGAGGAGGATATATGTTTGCAATGTGCACAGCCACAGATACTTATGATATTGCCTTGGCGGCTGAGGGGCATGATATAGTAGATAGATTTTACGATGGAGATGGAGCGGAAAAAGATGCTGAAAAGTTTTTGGATTTTGAAAAATCTTTTGCGTTTCAAGATTATGGCTTATACCAAAATCCATATGTGGTAGAGTTTTCGACAATTGATACCTTTCCGAATTCTGAAAATGGTAGTAGGCCTGTAAATGAGAAAAATGATTTTTTTAATCTTTTTGAATTTTCGGCAAAATGGGACCCAATTCCTAGTATGCTTACTCAAAATCATCAAAATACGATAAGAGGTTTTATGGGACAAACCACCTCCTTTCGTAAAACCATGATAAAACCCGAGGTAATTATTTTGGCTGAAAATAAAGCATTAGGGGAAGCCAGATATATTCATGGTACTGTTGGTAAGGGCTTCTGGAGTTTTTATGGTGGGCATGATCCTGAGGATTATCAACACCAAATTGGAGAGGAAGCAACGGATCTTAACTTGCATCCCAATTCACCTGGTTATCGCCTGATTCTCAATAATATACTTTTCCCAGCAGCCAAAAAGAAGAAGCAGAAAACTTAGCCAAGAGATAAGATTTAAGCGATGAGCCACGAGTCTAGATCTTGTAAATTTGTTGGCAAGTATTGGTTACTTTTATAATAATCAGAGAAATTTAATTTTGTTGTCAAATATAGAAAAACGACCATAATTTCCTCATCAGGAGCTTTGGGGCTAATATGCAAAAAAATATTGTAATTATTGGGGGTGGTGCATCTAGCTTTATGGCAGCCATCACTGCTGCAGAAATGCATTTAAATGGCACAGTGACTTTATTAGAAAAGAATAGAGAAGTGCTAGGCAAAGTGAAAATCTCAGGTGGAGGGCGTTGCAATGTTACAAATTCTGAAAAAATCCCTAAAAAATTTGCCAAAAACTATCCAAGAGG
>JAZKGO010000058.1:20318-26270 GCA_040385875.1 Bacteroidota bacterium | reverse complement strand
AAATAATAAAAAGAATTTCAAAAGAATTGAAGTTTGATTTTTGTGGTATCTCAAAAGCCGAATTTCTTGAAAAGGAAGCCCCAAGATTGGAAAATTGGCTCAATCATAGCCATCATGGTCAAATGCAATATATGGAAAAACATTTTGATAAAAGGCTCGATCCAAGGCTGTTGGTCCCTGATGCAAAATCGGTGATTACTGTACTATATAACTATTATCCAGAACAAAAATTAGACGAAGGGGATGATTCAATTAAGCTTTCCAAATATGCTTATGGTGTTGATTATCATTTAGTTATAAAAGATAAGCTTAAAGTTTTTTTTGAAAATATTCAATCGCAAATAGGAGGAGTGACCGGACGCTTTTTTGTGGACTCTGCTCCAATAATGGAAAAAGCTTGGGCTCAGAAATCAGGTTTAGGTTGGGTAGGTAAGCACTCAAACTTGCTTAATCGGGAGATGGGATCCTTTTTTTTTATCGCCGAATTGATAGTTGATTTAGAATTAGAGCCTGACGGCCCGATGGCGGATTATTGTGGCACATGTACCAAATGCATCGATGCCTGCCCTACCGATGCCATCACGCCTTATTGGGTGGACGGCAGTAAATGTATAAGTTATTTTACCATTGAGTTAAAGTCGGAAATTCCTGTTGAAATGTCAGGTAAATTTGAAAACTGGGCTTTTGGCTGTGATATATGTCAGGATGTATGCCCATGGAACCGATTTTCAAAACCACATCAAGAGTCTCAATTTCTTCTTACTGATGAATTGAAAGTATTACAATCTGCTGATTTTCAAAATATTACTGAAGAAATTTTTCAAACTATTTTTAGGAAGTCGCCCTTAAAAAGAACAAAGTACGAAGGTTTTTTGCGAAACCTTAAATTTTTAAAAACCAATGCCCAAAAAACTTAAACTAGAAGAATTGAATAGGCCTTCTGTTGCAGATTTTCAAATGCAGCAAAAGATCCCATTAGTGCTGATTTTGGATAATATCAGAAGTATGAATAATGTTGGGTCAGCCTTTCGTACTGCGGATGCTTTCAATGTCGAAAAGATTTATCTGGCGGGTATTACTGCCTGCCCACCCAATCGAGAAATTACCAAAACAGCACTAGGTGCTGATGAAACGGTGGTCTGGGAGCATAATAGTGATATACTGGCAATTATCAAGAAACTTAAAGAGGAGGGCTATATTATTTGTGCTATCGAGCAAGTGGATCAAAGTGTTTTATTGCAAAAATTTGTACCAGAAGCAAATGCTAAGTACGCATATGTATTTGGTAATGAGGTATTTGGGGTAAACGAAGAGGTGGTAGACTTGGCAGATTATTGTATTGAAATTCCTCAGTTTGGCACCAAACATTCATTAAATATATCTGTAACAGTGGGTATTACCTGTTGGGATTTCATTGTTAAAGCACAATTAGGAGTAAAAAAATAATTTTCAAAAAACTTAACATTAAAAATTTCTTGAAATCTAAATGATTATATACCTTTGAAGCTTAGGTGCAAGTAAGTCTAAATTTACTTTTACAAAATATATATAATCCGTTTTTGAAATAAATTCAAAATTCTAAATAAAAATGAAAGCAGAAAAAAAGCAATTATCGGCAGAAATAGCCGCAGTGATAATTCAAAAATTAGGCGAACTTCCAAAAAAGTCAGGTAAAGTAATTAAAAAAGCTGCTAAAAAAGCTTCCAAATTAGTAGCCAAAAAATTATTTAAAGCAAAAGCAAAAGCCGAAAAAATAGTTGACAAAGAAATTGATAAAGTAAAAAAAGAAATAAAAAAAGTTGAGAAGAAATCGCTAAAAAAGGCAGATAAAAAAATAGAGAAAAGTAAAAAAGTAGCCCCAAAAGCTGTGGCTACTAAGCCAATAATAATCTCTAAGCCAGCAGCTTCAGTGGCTAAACCAGCGGTAAAAGCTGCGCCAAAACCAAGGGCAAAGCCAGTGTCTGCCGCACCTAAGCCCGTTACTCCGGCTAAGAAGCCTGCTGCTAGTTCGACATCAAAACCTGTTGAAACTGGTAAATAGTAATATTCAATACCCATTTGAAGAGGGCAATTTTGCCCTTTTTTTTTGCCCTAATTTGATTAATTTTACAAATTATTTCAAGAGTAGTTCAAACTCGACGCTTTTAACAAAATCATAAATACTTAATTAAATGGAATTCAGAATTGAAAAGGACACCATGGGCAAGGTGCATGTGCCTGTAAATGTATATTGGGGAGCGCAAACACAGCGTTCAATTGAAAATTTCCCGATTGCACAGGATATTAACAAAATGCCCAAGGAAATTATCAATGCCTTTGCCTATTTGAAAAAAGCAGCTGCAATCACAAATTTTGAAGCGGGTATTTTACCTGAAGAAAAGAAAAATTTAATTGGTCAAGTTTGTGACGAAATTTTGGAAGGCAAGCTGGCCGATCAGTTTCCATTGGTAGTTTGGCAAACGGGTTCAGGCACTCAATCGAACATGAATGCCAATGAAGTGATCGCCTATCGTGCTCATGTTATCAATGGAGGCTCACTTTTGGATGAGCAGAAATTTGTACACCCAAATGACGATGTGAACAAGTCGCAATCGTCCAATGATACCTTTCCGACTGCCATGCATATTGCAGCGTATAAAATCTTGATTGAATTGACCATTCCGGGTATTGAAAAATTGCGTAATACATTGGCAGAGAAATCATTGGCTTTTATGCATATTGTAAAAATTGGTAGAACTCATTGTATGGACGCTACTCCGCTGACGGTTGGGCAAGAGTTTTCTGGTTATGTTTCTCAGTTAGATCATGGTTTAAGAGCTATCAAAAATACCCTTGCACATCTTTCTGAATTAGCCTTGGGAGGTACTGCCGTAGGTACGGGTATCAATACACCAAAAGGTTATTCTGAAAACGTTGCACAGCATATTGCCAATTTAACAGGCTTGCCCTTCATTACTGCTGAAAATAAATTTGAGGCCTTGGCTGCTCATGATGCGATTGTGGAAGCCCATGGTGCTTTGAAGACAGTGGCGGTGAGTTTAATGAAAATAGGCAACGATGTAAGATTGCTTTCGTCAGGGCCCCGCTCAGGAATTGGCGAATTACATATCCCTGATAATGAACCAGGTAGCTCAATTATGCCAGGCAAAGTGAATCCTACCCAATGCGAAGCCATGACAATGGTGGCTGCTCAAGTGATGGGTAACGATGTAGCCATTACGGTTGGAGGCTCAATGGGTCATTTCGAATTGAACGTTTTCAAACCGGTAATGATTTATAATTTCTTGCATTCTGCCCGATTGATTGGCGATGTATGTGTATCATTTAACGACAAATGTGCGGTTGGCATTGAACCAATTGAGGCCAATATCAAAAAGCATGTAGACAATTCTTTAATGTTAGTAACAGCACTTAACACCAAAATTGGCTATTACAAAGCAGCTGAAATTGCCCAAACAGCTCATAAAAATGGCTCAACTCTCAAAGAAACAGCGGTTGAATTAGGCTATCTCTCCGCTGAAGAATTTGATGAATGGGTGAAGCCAGAAGGAATGGTTGGAGAAATAAAATAAAAACTAAGGGGCTGATTTTCAGCCCTTTTTTGTTGGGAGGAGATTGGTTTAACTTCCCCGCTTCAGCTATTCCACCACCACATTCTCATTTTTAGATACCAATTTCTGATAAGGATTAGTCATAAAATCAGTCAAAAAAGTGGTACCAGCTGGGCCAAAGCCTGCTATATGTGCTCTGTTTTTAATCATCAAAATTTGGGCGTTGGGCATGGTTCGTTTGATTAGAGTATTGTAAAAGGGCGGGGTCCATGGGTCAAATTCTCCTCCGGAAATTATGGCTGGTATTTTTAAATAATTGGCAGATTTTATAGATTTCGGTAATGGTTTCACTTTCCAACATTCACATAGGTAATGATTAACATTGTTGAAAGGATAACCTGCCAGCCACGGTAAAACTTCGTCTTGCTTTTTTACCAATTGAATGTTCGAATAGGCGATTTGTTCAGTACAATAAACAGACAATCGCATACCGTAAGAAAGTCCGTCGTTATTTGAAAATTTTGAATCCAGTACATTCTTGATATGATTTTCATGCTTTCCGATTATCAAATCATGAATAATTGCTGGCACAAGCGTGATTCCATTGTTATTCATTCTGTCAAAAATCGCATCCAATAATTCATTTTTAGAATAAACAATTTTTATACTATCGGCGGAACCTTTCTCCCAATAATTAATTGTAAATTTTTTATCAGATATGGCTGTGAAGTAGTCTCTGAAGCCTTTTCTTAAATTAGGGTAAAGTTTATTTTGTATAGAGTCAGCCTCGATACCCTCAAAAATTTTGTTAATGGCCTCATTATGGTTGAAAAGGGCATGTTCTTCATAATTGACAAACGAAGGCAAAGGAGAGAGTAGCATCAACGACTTTACCCCTTCTGGATGATTTTGAGCAACAGTAAGCATCAAACCACCGCTGTAGGATAGGCCAAAAAGTGTAAGTGATTGGATACCCAATACCTTACGCAAATCATTAATGTCGGCAGCAGATTCAATAGTATTATAGGCTGATAAATCAATGCCCATTTGCTCAAATTTCTTTCTACATTTAGTTGCAGCCAAGCCAACTAAGCTATCTTTTGATTGGTTTTTTCGATAGGAGATTTTAATGGCCTCATCAATCCCTTCACAATCGAGGCAAGGTTTGGCGTTTTTTGTACCTCTTTGATCAAAGAATAGGAAACCGCCAAAGGCAAGTCTTTCAGAGTTAAAGCGTACACTATCTCCAATAGTGATGGTGGCATAGCCAGGCCCACCAGTGGTATTTAAAATAATATTTTGTGTAGAATCTTGATTGGGCTTTCTCACAAAAACAAAAGGAATTTTTACCTGATTCCCTTTCTGTTTTTGCCGATTTTCTGGTACTATCAAATTGCCGCATTTAGCCACGAGTCGATTGTCAATCTTCATTAAACATGGACATGGCTCAATTACTGGTTGATAGTTTTGCGAATGAACAATTTTGGGTAGTATTCCCAATACTAAGATTATTTGGATGACTTTTTTCACAGTATGTTTTTTTACAAAACTAGGCAATTGAGAATCCCCTATAAAGTAAAAATCGGACAATTTTTATTGAAATGATGATAGTTTATTGCCTGTAAATCTAGCCACATCTTTTGAGAAATGACCAAAATCGAAATAACCAAAATCGATGGGAGAAAATCCGGAATTGCCATTTGCATAAGCTGTGAGGGCTTTTCTGGCTCTCACTGTTGCTAAGTAATGCTTTGGATTGGTGCCTATTGTATTTTTAAAATATCGGTAAAAGGTCTTTTCGGTGAGACAAACATCATTAGCCAATTCTCTGTTTTTGAGACTTAAGCCAGCATTTGTAAATGCTTCCACACTTGCTTTTATACATTCAAATTGAAATTTGCTTGCTCTATTTCGGTTTAATTTTTCAATAAAATAGTTTTCTAGCAACGCTATTCTATCTTCAAATGAACCTAAGTCTTTCAGTTTTTTGATTATTGTAGGGCTGATTATTTCATTTACATCGATGAAATCATTTCCAATTTTTGACTGGCTTATTCCAAATACTACTTCAAATGCCATTGGATAAAATTTAATCGTAAAAATATGGTCTGTACGATGATTTTTTCGCTCTAAAACTGTATTTCGAAGAACTAAAATATCGTTTTTTGGGTAGATATTTTTGCAAGTGATTCCATTTTTAAGTTGATACGTCGAACCCAAATTTAGCCAAATGGTGGGCGTGAAACTAGGAAATAATTTTACGGTAAATTCTTCAGAATCAATAAATTGCTCATTGGCTTTTGGGCAGGACTCTGAAAAAAACTCGACATAGTCTATCAGTTCAAAGCAAGGATTTTTGAATTGGTATAGTTTACGAATATTATCGAAAATTTCTGTCATA
>JAZKGO010000058.1:1514-20218 GCA_040385875.1 Bacteroidota bacterium | reverse complement strand
TCACCCACTTTTTTCATTTTTTGATAGGCTTCAAATGAATTTTCCTTTTTTTGCATTTCTATTTTCAAACGACCTTCTGATAATTTTATATAGAAAAAGGTTCTATCTTTCAATGCGATTTTTCCATCAATTCTTGAATTTTTGAATGAGAAATCATCTGAATCACCCAACTTTTTAGTTAAATAATTTTGAACTTTTGTTGTTTTTTCATCCGGAAATTTAGCTGAAATACTTAGCTCTTTTTCATCTTCAGTATAATTAAGGCTTATATCTTCTTTATTGAAGTAATGGAAAGCTACACAGCTAGTGAAAGCAATTACGGCTAGTATGATTACACTGTTTTTCATTTCTTTTAAGATTAGAATGTAAATTAGAATTAAGTTTTTAATATTTATGAACAAAAATAGCAGGCTAATCGATACTTTGTTATACATAGTACCTTGTTTATTTAATTTTATTTATTAAAGGTTGTATTTGTTGATGAAAGGTGATTTGCAAACTTAAAAGCTATTTGCTTTAGTTTATTCGCTTTTATTGTTTACCCATAAATAATCATAATAATGTTTTATTTTAGTCTTATTTTTGATATTTAACATTCAATGATGCAACCAATAAAAGAGAGTCAAAGTTTTCGGATTGAAGATTTTCCATTAGGTATTATATTTAGGAAAAATTACTCCCATAAAATGAAATTAATCTCCTTTATTCTGCTACTTTTTAATATTCTTGGAATTAAATTAACAGCACAAACCTATCAAGGTAGAGCTTGGCACGACTCAACTCAAGTAATTCCTGGTAAAATTCAATGCGAACTATTTGATGAAGGGGGTGAGGGACTTGCCTTTCATGATTTTGATTCGATAAATAATGGGAGTGGAAAACTAAACCCCAATGATGGCACTTATTTCAATACATTTCGTATGAAAGAAGGGGTGGATATCTCTTATACTAAGACAAAAGGTATTGACAATAACGACTATAATGTGGTCGAGCCATTGATGGATCAATTGTACGTGGGCTGGACTAAACCGGGAGAGTGGATTAAGTATTCGGTTGATATAAAGGAAGCAGGTACTTATCAATTATCATTGATGTACACCGCTAACAAGGATGGTAAAATAGCCCTCTATTTGGATGGGAAAGATATTTCTGGAAACCTGTTAGTGAGGTCTACCTACCATTTTAAAGAGCCAGTGCCATGGAAACAATGGCATCATTGGAACAAAGCTGAAAATTTTGCAACTATTATTTTGCCGAAAGGAAAGCATGTTCTAACGCTCCATACCGTTGAAAATGGCGAAATGAATTACGACTATTTGGAATTTAATTTTGTAAAATAAGCCAGAGATTTTTTATAAATTACCTTTCTTTAACTCATCGATTGCATGATTAGCTGCCCTGGCAGTTAAAGCCATATAGGTAAGCGAAGGGTTTTGGGTGGAATTGCTCGTCATGCACGCACCATCCGTTACAAACACATTTTTACAATGGTGTAATTGATTCCACTCATTCAATTGAGAGGTTTTAGGATCAGTACCCATTATCACGCCGCCCATTTCATGAATATCTAGCCCAGGATTAAACCCATTTCTCATATTTGCTTTGATATTGGTGAATCCTGCTAAGGTGTACATTTCAGTTAATTGTTCTCTGAAATCTTTGGCCATTTTGGAGTCGTTCTCATCCATAGCTACCGAAATACGCACCAACGGCACTCCCCAATCATCTTTTTGGTTGTCATCCAATTTTACATAATTGGTTATTTTCGGAATGGTTTCACCCATAAAATGGGAGCCCACTCGCCAATTGCCATATTTTTTTTCAAAAAGATTATTTTTCAATTCTTCACCCCAGCCTTCTGTATTTGTTTTTTCCATTCTAATCGCACTAAAGCCCGCTGCATAGCCTCTCAAGAAGTCTGTTTCCTGTTTTTGCACATTCCTGAATCTTGGAATATAGCTTCCATTAGGCCTGATGCCTTCCGTTTTTTTATCTAAATAGCCTTCATATTCACCAGAAATGGTAGTTTCAAAATTGTGAAAATGGATGTATTTTCCCATCAACCCGTTGTCATTGCCAATTCCATTTGGGAATCTGTTTGATTTGGAGTTAAGCAAAATTATATTGGTATTGATAGTAGAGCCATTCACAAAAATAATTTTTGCAAAATAATCGGTTTCGGCTTTTGTAAGGCTGTCAATCACTTTTACTCCAATTGCTTTTTGCTTTTTTTGATCATAAAGTATTGAATGCACAACTGAATTATTTCGCATGGTCATATTGCCAGTCATTTTTGCCCATGGAAGGGTGGAGGCATTGCTACTAAAATAGCCGCCATAAGGGCAACCTCTTTGGCACAAATCCCTTTGTTGGCATTGCGCCCTACCTTGCTGATAATGAATAGGTTGAGGGTCAGTTAAGTGTGCACAACGTCCAATAATCACTGGTCTGCTGCCCTTGTAATGCCTTTGCATTTCAGTTGTAAAATGCTTTTCAACACAGGTTTGCTCATGGGGTTTCAGAAACTCTCCATCAGGTAGCTGCTCTAAGCCATCCTTATTCCCAGATATGCCAGCAAAAATCTCCACATGACTGTACCAAGGGGCAATGTCGGCATAGTCAATCGGCCATTTTACATCGAAGCCATCCCGTACAGGTCCTTCAAAATCATATTTACTCCACCGTTGGGTGCCTCTCGCCCACATAAGCGACTTACCTCCAGTTTGATAACCTTTAATCCAATCAAAAGGCTTTTCTTGTATGTAAGGATGCTCTTTGTCTTTTACAAAAAAGTGAGAAGCGTCTTCCTGAAATGCATAACATTTGCTGGCTATCGGATTGGCATCTCTGAGTTCTTTGGTGATTTGTCCGAGGTGTTCAAACTGCCAAGGTTCCATTAAAGTAGTAGGGTATTCACCATGATTTACCGCTCTTCCTCTCTCCAAAACCAATGTTTTGAGGCCTTTTTCGCAAAGCTCTTTGGCCGCCCAACCGCCACTTATTCCTGAACCAATTACAATGGCATCAAAACTATTTTTTTTAACTGAGTCTATATTGAAATTTGACATTTTTGTCTGAATAACAGATTTTTGAAAAGTATTTTAAGCTTGATTGCTTCTGATTTAAACATCTACACAACCATGGAAAAAAGCGGGAGCCATTTGGTAGTTTTTATGTTTTGTTAAGTAATATTCTGAATTAATATAGGCCCTTACAGTCAAGTTTTTAAGTAGAGAAATGCTGCTTTTATCTTCGCTATTTTTCAAAAGTGAAATAGTTTCAGTTGCACTTAATTGATCAATTGTTTTATCAAAATTCTTATTTGAGGCAGATTTTAGATTAATTAAAGCAGAATTGAATTTTGATTGAACAGTATCGGCATAACAATCTTTGATCATTCGTTCTACCAATAAATGCGCACCAATTGATTTTGCTCCTGGGCTGTTGGTTCCTGGAATAATTGTATCCACCAATTGTGCAATAAGAAGACTATTTTCGGTATTATATCCTTTGAAATCCTCCTTTTTCCAATTATTTGCCCATGCGGGCAAACTGCTAAGCCCTATAAAACCAGCTCCGAGGTTTTTAATAATTGATCTACGATTCATAAGTATTTATTTTAAGCTAAATTATCATTTCTAATCCTAAAAACAAAATAGATTGTAGGGGTCAAGCAGTTTAAGTTTCTGGTTTTAAAACGATTAGCTTCTCTAAATTGTTTTAAGGAACTTCTATAAACTCGAATTCCAATAATCATTTCTCCTTTTGGAGAAACTGGAATGAGGTTTTAAGAAAATTATGAGGGTTAATAGAGGTTCCTTAAAGTTGGTATTACTATTACAATAGGTTTGCTAACAAAATAATCAATGTTCTACTATCAATTTTTAATAGGTAAAGGCAATGCAGCTCAATTGTTTGTAAAAAAATGAAATTTCTTTTTAATCCGCCAATACTTCAGATACCTTACCCACTCCATTTTCATTATAAGCTTCAATGGCATAAAAATATTTAACCCCTTTATTTAAAGCCCTCAATTCCAGTGAATTAGAGGTAGATGGTAACTGGTAGGTTTGGTAAAGCTTGTCTTTTGCAATTCCCCATAAAATATTATAACCTGTCGCATTGGCTGATTTTTCCCAAGAAATATCAGCATTTCTGTCGTCCTGTTGTCTTTTAATGCTAAATTTTATTGGAGTTTCTGGCACTTTTCCATACCCATTTCCGAATACTCTTATTTCACCGATTGCCAAGTTTACTGCTTTTACATAGATATGCTCATATTTGATAAATCGGGCTTTTGAAGGATTGATTTCCACATAGGCGCAAGCTCTGTCACGTTTAGGTTCAGTTGTTAAATCTTTCAATAAATTCCATTTTTTACCATCCAAACTTCCCCATATTTTAAACTGAGTATATACCGTCGAATCTGAGTCGAAAACATTGTTTTTGTAATCGATATAATTCACCTGAACCGCTTTTACCTCGCATTCTTTTTGCAAATCAATGATTACATTTTCCCCAGATTTGTTTTCTTTGGCCACCCAAAAGGTTTGTCTCCCCTCATCAGTGAGGTTCTTTGCCATGTGCAGACTGTCTTGGCTGGAAGAAACGTTAACTGGTTTATTTTCACTCAAAAGCATCCAGCCAGTGAATAGAGCATCTTTTTGCTCCCATTTGCCAGTGGGCAAATAATGCGGATAATCACCAAAACGGGTGTTGGAATACATTTGTCCATCTTTGTCAAAACCTGCCGGGAACATTGAAATTCTTCTTTCCATTGGCCAGTTTATTGCTAGCCAAGGCGTACCTGTATTCCAATAATTTCCATGAATATCTTTAAAAGTATTGCCATGCCCGGCCCCAGTCATATAACCGCCTGGCCGATAGCTCACTGGGTTATAAGGTGCATAACTAAATGGCCCAAGTGGGTCATCGCCCACATAAGTACCATTACCGTAAACATTGTATTCGGTTCCTGGGGCACCATATTGAAGGTAATATTTGCCATTATGCTTGGTCATCCAAGCTCCTTCTGTGAAGGGTTTGATTTTGTCCTCATGATTGGGCCCAAATCGTTCCCAGCCATGTTCATAGGGGTTAAGAAAAATCAGACTTCTATAATCGTTTTTGTCTTTATAATTTAAATTTTTGGTCTTATCTAATTCTGCTCCAAAAATTGGATAAACATTGGAACTACCCCAATACATAAACCATCTGTCCGTATCCTCATCATGGAAAAGCGCAGGATCCCAAGGCCCAATATCTTTAGGGAGTTGGGGTAACCACCTGTTCAAAAACTTTAATTTCCCTTTTTCAGGTTCGGTGGAATAAAATATAGGACGTTGTTGAAAAGTTGATTGGAATAAGTATAAGGTATCCCTAACCGACATAGCTGCTGGAGCGCACATGTCTTCCATAGGCCATTTGTCTGGGGTAATATAGTTCCAATTGAACAAGTCTTTCGAATGCCACCAGCCACCTGAAATAGTTACAAAAAGGTAATATTCGCCTTTGTGAGTAATGATAACTGGGTCAGCACCAGATCGATACGATATCTTTTCGTTTAATTGTTCAAAATTATATCTGTAACCAATATCTATAGGATTGCAGTAAGTTTTTTGCTGACTTTTGGCTTGAAAAGTAAGAATAACCAATAGGCAATAGGAAATTGCAAATAATGAAATGAATTTATTTTTCATAAAAAGAGATTTTGAACTAAAGTATTAAAGTATATGCTTTTATACCTGAGCTAGCAAACTGACAAACGTAAAAACAAACTTTATCACAACTTTTACCTCACCAACTCACAATTCTTTTGGCCCCCGCATATGTATGATGAGGCCATCTAAAAATTTTCTTAAAATCTGATCACCGCATTTTTTGAAATTAGGATGCTCTTCAGCCCTAAACATATCACCTATCTCGGCTTTTGTTGCGGTGAATCCTGTCAGTTTAATGATTTCAATTATTTCATCATTTCTTAGATGAAGAGCGACCCTCAGCTTTTTAAGAATATCATTATTTGACATATCACCTTTTGGATTAGAAAATAAAATTAGTTAAAAAATAAAAAATCCTTTCGTTTTTAGATGAAAGGATTTTATAATTTATCAAATGAGCTTTTTAATTGTGCACAGGTAATTCTTTTTTGCAGCAAGAGGATAATTTTTCATAGGCCTCAGGGGTGGCAGCCATCTCGTCAGCATCATAACCTGTATTATTCACAATCTTTTTAATTGTAGCTGAATTAGTCTTTTTAGGATTGTAAGAAACGGTCAAAATTTTTGAAGGAATATCGAGATTTACATCCTCAATGCCCTTTTCATAAGCCAAGTTTTTCTCAATTTTACGCTTACACATGCCACAAACGGCCGAAGTTTTGATTTTGATTACCTGTGGGGTATCCCCAGCAAAAATGAAATTGACGGTAAATAAAAGGATAAATATTGTTTTTAAAGTTGTCATAATGTTATTGTTATTATTAATAGTTAAGTTTCATAGACAAATTACTAAATTTTTTGTTTGTCTACATTGAAACGGAATTATTTTTTTTAATATTTCATTTAAATAAAAAAATAACTTATTGTTCAGCTATTGTTGTATTTACTTTTTGTTCAATCATAAATCGGATAATTTCCACCTAAGTCCACTATAAATGACTCTTCCTGCCACAGGCCCCCAAACCATAGAAGCATCAAAAGTAGCCCCAAATGGGTCATTGGCACCCATAATTGGATTTTTTTGTTTAAAATTGCCTAAATTTTCTCCACCCAAATAGAACTCCCAATTTTTGTAAACTTTAGTCACTTGGGCATTAATATTTGAGAAAGCAGGCGCAAAAAATAAAGGTGAATCTTTGGTATGTAAATGATCCTGTGCGGGATTAGGAATCCTTCTTTTTCCATTCCATTGCCAAGTAAAATCATATTTCCACTTATTCCATTTGGTGGCGTAAGCTGCATTAAACAGCAATCGGTCTTTATTTACAAACTGTTTGGCAAGAAATACAGTTTCTCCATTGTAAGTAGTAAAATCATTCTTTACATCAAATAATCGATAGGCAAGCTTTAAGTCAAATCTTTCGGCGGGATTATAATTCAACTCAGCCTGAAAAGAATTGGCAAAAGATTTTCCTTTCAAATTGTAGAACAGCACTTTACCCGCATTTTCCATATCGGTAACTAACTGATTCTGAAAGCTAGTTTTGTAAAAATCCAAAATTAAACTGCCCTTCTTTCCATACAATTGATATTCTTGAGAAAAACTAGCTCCATAATTAATTGATTCTTCGGGTTTTATGACCTCTGTAATGGATACACTTCTCGAATTGACAAACATTCCAAAATTTTCTGCAACTGTATTGGGCATTCTCCAACCTTTCCCCCAATTAATTCGTAGCTGTGAATTTTCATTAATATCATATTTGAAATGTACCCTTGGTGTCATTCTATTGCCATAAAGATTATGGAAGTCGATTCGGTTGCCAAGCATTATTGTTATTTTCTCAGGAAAGGTATAGATGTATTCCGCAAAAATACCAGGAACCACTTCATTTCTTTTATAAACAGAATCGATAAAAAATTCATGGTAATTGTCCAACAAAAGGCTTGAACCCAATTTGTAAGTATGGTTGGTATTGCCAATAATATTTTGGTATATCAGGTTTGAATAAATGGATTTTTCAGCACCAGTATACTTTTTAAATCCGAAATAGGACTCGTTATTATGATTTAAAGCGTTGATTATCAGGCCTAAACCTTGATAGGGTTGGGAAGGGAAAAGTAGTGCAAGTTTTGCGAAAACTTCTAATCGCTTGGTATCACTGTCAAATCCATAGGATTTATTTGTGAATTGATCAGTTTTTGGATTAAATGAAATTTGACCACCGACCCGGTTTTCTGTTAAATATTTTATACCAAATTGGGTCGCAAATTTTTCTCCACTGTATTTCCAGCGATTAATCAAGTTCAGCTGTTTGTAAAGTGGAACATCTAAGAATTGATCAGAATTGCCATCAATTTTAGCTATTTGACTACTGATGTGGGTAAGCAAAGCCACTGACCATTTTTTACTCAAGGTATCAGCTGCTTGAACATTTAATTCAGCTCTTCCTTGGCTGTTTAAATAGCTATTAATGAATAGTTTATCGCTACTCTCTGGCTTTACTAGTTCTACATTTATAGCACCAGTCATCGCTTCATAGCCGTTTATTACCGAGCCCACTCCCTTTGAAATATCGATTGAATTGATCCACGTCCCTGGCGTATAATTCAGCCCAAATGTGGTGTTTAATCCTCTAATATTCGGAATATTTTCAGTGTTCATTTGCACATAATTACCCGAAAGTCCCAACAATTGAATCTGTTTTGAACCCGTAATCGCATCTGAATAACTCACTGAAACCGAAGAGTTGGTCTCAAAACTTTCGGATAAATTGCAACAAGCTGCCTTTTTTAAAGCTGAAGAAGTGATAATTTCAGTTTGAATGGGGCTTAATTTATCCATCACGGAAGCTGATCCCCGTACTGTAACAGCATCCAGATAAGTATTGGATTCTTTTAGTACAACTTCTATAAAATCAGTTGAATGTACCATTAAAGTATCTGATTTATAGCCAGTTATACTAATGATGAGTTGGTGATTGTCGGCCTCTTTTTTTATTTTGAAAAAGCCATCTGGGTCTGTTATTTCTCCACTTTTGCTATTTTGCCATCTAAGTGTGGCACCAACAAGCGCAGTCTGAATCCCTTTCTCGTTTTTGCCAGATACTTTTCCTGAAACGAAAATCTGAGATTGACCTATACTATTGATAGAAAACAGTATAAATAGAATAATTGAAAATTTCCTAGTAAGCATAATCTAGTATTTTAAATAATGAAATTTAACCGATTTTTTTAGAATTGGTCAATTAAGTATCTTAAAATTAGATTAATCTACAGCCTGAGTAGGCTTATGAAATGGAGCAATGATTTCCCAAAAAGTAAGGTTTTTTCGCCTTCATTGGTAGTATCAATATTGAATACTATTCCAATTGCTTTGGTAAATACAATTGCAATTGATTTTACAATATATTCAGTGGTTGTTTTTACAAACTTGCCAGCAAGATTTACAATTGATTCAGAAAGATTTTCTGTTTTCTCTACTTGCTTTGAATCACAGCATTTATCTTTTGAAACGGTTGTTTGGCCATTCTTAGCCTTATGGTTCGGGCAGCTATTGCAGGCGTCCTTATTGACAAATGAATAAGTTTTTTTGCCCCGCATCGAACAAGAATGCTCCACTAATCCGAAGCCACTACTCGTAAAAAGTACGAGGCTTGCTAGGAAAATTGTTACGATACGTTTGGTAAAATTTTTCATTTGCTACAAAGGTAAATAAAATATAAATTCCTTGTATTTATTTTAACATAATTTAGCAGACTTTGGTGCCAGTTTATCTGGGGAAGCCAAAATAATATCTCCATTTTCATCGGCAAAGCCTGTTACTAATACTTCTGAAAAGAAATTGCCTATTTGTTTGATGGGAAAATTGGTAACCGCTATGACTTGTTTGCCAATCAATTCTTCTTTTGAATAATGTTTAGTAATCTGCGCTGAGGATCGTTTTAAGCCTATTTCTGGCCCAAAATCGATGATTAATTGGTAGGAGGGTTTTCTGGCTTTAGGGAAATCATTTACTTCCAAAATTGTTCCTACTCGTAGTTCTACTTTTTCAAAATCGTCCCAAGAAATTTGCTCCATTTGAATTAAAAATTATTTTACGAAGATGCAATTTTCAATAAAATTTATTCTTTTCAAAAGAGATTGGTTAATTTTATGAGAAAATAGTAATACAATTAAAAGAAATTCTCTCATTGGGAGTTAAGGGACATATGCAAAAACAAACCAAAGCCATCAGAATTCAGAGTTCAAGATCTAAAAACCGTGAACATTCAGTACCATTGTATCTCACTTCAAGTTTCACCTTTGAAGATGCTGAAATGGGTCGTGCCATGTTTGCAGAAGAGATTGAGGGCAATATTTATAGCCGTTATCAAAATCCAAATGTGGATGAATTCCAGGCCAAAATGGCGATGCTTGAAAACACTGAAGAAGCACTGGCTTTCTCTTCTGGGATGGCGGCCATATTTGGTGCCTTTGGTGGATTGCTCAAATCTGGTGATCATGTAGTGGCATCAAAAGCTTTGTTCGGTTCTGCCTTACAAATTTTGAATAAGATTTTACCAAAATGGGGTATCACATGTACCTATGTGGATGGTGCTGATTTAAAACAATGGCATGAAGCAATCCAAGAAAATACCAAAATGCTTTTTTGCGAAAGTCCTTCTAATCCTGGTTTAGAACTAGTTGATATTGAGGCTTTAAGTGAGTTGAAAGCTATCAATTCAAATTTAATTTTGGCGGTTGACAATTGTTTTGCCACGCCAGTTATTTCTAATCCTGCCGACTTTGGTGCAGATTTAGTGCTTCATTCGGCTACTAAATTTATTGACGGGCAAGGAAGAGTGTTGGGTGGCGTAGTTTGTGGAAAAAAAGCATTAATTGACGAGATTCGTTTTTTTGCCCGTCACACTGGCCCTTCACTTTCGGCATTTAATGCTTGGATTCTTTCCAAAAGCATTGAAACCTTGCAAATTAGGATGGAAAGACATTGTGAAAATGCTTTTAAAATTGCCAAAGCTTTGTCAACGAACGCACAAATTAGTAAAGTAAATTACCCGTTTTTAGAATCACATGCTCAATATGATTTGGCTAAAAAGCAAATGAAAATGGGGGGAGCTATCGTTACTATTGATGTAAAAGGGGGATTTGAAGCCGTAAATGAAATGAGTAAGCATTTAAAAATTGCCTCTATTTCACCTAATTTGGGTGATTCTAGAACTATTATCACCCATCCTGCTTCCACTACACATTCCAAATTGCCAGCTGCTGACCGTGCCGAAGTAGGCATTACCGAAGGTTTGGTAAGAATTGCAGTAGGTCTCGAATCTGTGGAGGACTTGATTGAAGACTTTGAACAAGCATTGGCGAAAGTTGGAGTGTTGGTGGGGGTTTGATTTGAAATAAGGCACAGAATCCTTTTTTAATTTAAATAAATTTTAGATATTTATATGTTTAAAAACAAGCGATTATAATGGACTTACAAGCTCGAAAAGCAGCATTCATTCAAGATTTCATACGTTTACAAAGTGAAAATGCAATTTTTCAATTTGAGAAATTACTCAAGAAAGAATCGAAAAAGAACCTAACCCAATTTGAACCAATGACTGTTGAACAAATGAAAAATAGAATAAACCAATCTATTAAGGATTCTGAAAATGGAAAATTAACCTCCCATGAATCGCTATTATTAGAAATTGAAAAATGGAATTAAAAATTTTTTGGACCGATTTTGCTAAAATAGAATTAAAATCAATTTATGAATATTACAAGGAAAACGCACATCAGAAAATAGCTAAAGAAATAGCGAAGGGTATCTCAAATGCAACATTAATACTTAAAAAGCACCAATCAATTGGTCAAATAGAAGAACTGCTAACCGAAATGAACCCCCCAATTCGATATATGATTTACACAAATTATAAAATCTTATATCGGATTTTATTGGATAAAAATACAATTGAAATTTTAGACGTATTTGATACCAGACAAAATCCAAAAAAAATGATTAGAAGTGCTAATTGATAAACAAATTAGAAAACAATAATCTAGCTGGTCGACTTTTGTAAAGTGGACCAATAAATAAAAATGGATTTGTAACCAATATTAATGGAAAAATATATTTACAGCTCAAGTTCCAAAATATGGAACTTTTTTTATACCTTTATCGTATGAGGATAGTTGCTAAAAGTACTTTGAAAGAATTTTGGGAAACATATACTGATTCCAAAATTGGGCTACTTTCATGGTACGAGCAAATGAAGAATGAGGAATTTGAAACTCCACAAGAGGTGATTTTGAATTTCAAAGGAGCTGACTTTGTTGGAAATAATAGAATTGTATTTAATATTGCCAAGAACAAATATAGATTAATTGTTTCATTCAACTTTACCTTCAAGGCTTGTTATATTAAATTCGTTGGTACACATAAAGCTTACGATAAAATTGATGCAAAAACTGTAGAAATATATTAAGAATATGGAAATATTAGAAATTAAAACTTTAAAAAGTGAAACTGAATATAAAGATGCTTTGAAAAAGCTGAATTCAGTTTGGGAGGCAAAACCAAATACAATTGAAGGCGAAAAGCTTGAATTATTGCTTTTAGTTATAGAGGATTATGAAGCAAAACATTATCCAATGCCTCATTTAGATCCAATTGATGCCATTAAGTACAAAATGGAAGAACAACATTTAAATCAAGGCGATTTAGTGAAATATTTTGGCACAAAATCAAGAGTATCTGAAGTTTTGAACAAAAAAAAGCCTTTAACTTTAAAAATGATTAAAAGTTTGTATCAAAATTTTGGTATCTCTGCTGATACTTTATTAGCAGTTTAATTTTACTCAAAATTCTAATTATATTATCTCAAAACCATGAAAACTACCAGAAGGAATTTCACCAAAACAATCTCGACAATCGGCCTTAATTCGCTGATAATGGGAAATCAAGACTTATTTGGAGCGCCCAAGAAAAAGCTTGGTATCGCTTTAGTCGGCTTGGGCTATTACAGCACCGACTTATTAGCTCCCGCATTACAATTAACCGAATTTGCAGAATTGAAAGGGATTGTGACAGGTTCTCCAGCTAAAATACCCATATGGAAAGCTAAATATGGCATTGAAGATAAGAATATTTACAACTACCAAAACTTTGATGAAATTGCCAAAAACCCTGATATTGATATTGTTTATGTAGTTTTACCACCCTCCATGCATCGTGAATATGTGGAGCGAGCAGCCAAAGCGGGCAAGCATGTATTTTGTGAGAAACCGATGGCACCTTCTGTTGCCGATTGCCGAGCAATGATCAAAGCCTGTGAAAAAGCTAAAGTAAAATTAGCCATTGGCTACCGTTGCCAACACGACCCAAACATTCAAGCTTATAGAAAAATCACTAGAGATAAAAAGTTTGGAAAAGTGGTAGAGGTAACCAGCAAGGCTGCTTATCGTGAAAATCGCACCAATCATTGGAAGCAAATTAAAGCATTAGGTGGCGGTGTAATGGGCGATATGGGAGTGTATGCCATTCAAGGAGCACGCATGGCCGTTGGCATGGAGCCGATTGCAGTTTCTGCAATTGCATCCACTACACGACCTGAAATTTATAAAGAAGTGGAGGAAACTGTAAACTATACACTGGAGTTTCCTGATGGTATAAAAGCTACCTGCCTTTCTTCTTTTGGTGAAAATGTAAACAGTTTAGAAATTAAATATGAAAAGGGTTGGGTAAAAATGTCGCCTCAATCGAGCTATTCAGGCAACAAAGGAGAGGCATCAGACGGTACCAAAATTGATTTTCCATTAAAAAATCAACAGACTAAACAAATTGATGATGATTGTTTGGCAATTATGAATAAAAAACCACTGCAAGCCACTGGTTATGAAGGCCTTAATGATATCATTATAGTGGAGGCTATCTATAAATCTGCCGCACAAGGAGGCAAAAGGGTGATAATTGAAGACTAATTATTTCAATAAATTTTGTTTTTTACCAATTTTTCGAATGAATTATTTAACTTCCTCATTTAGTTAATTACGAGTACTCCTAAGGTTATAATAAAAATTCAACAATGAAAAAAAACATATTTACGATTCTATTTTCCCTCTTTTTTGTAGCTGCTTTTTCTCAAAAACCTTTTAAAAAAATAGCCTATTACGTGCCTCGGTTACCCGTTTCTGAAATTCCTTTTAAGTATTTGACCCATATCAATTATTCTTTTGCTATTCCTGCCCCTATAGGAGACACTTTGCTGCCCTTAAAAAATGACACAGCATTAGTGGAATTGGTAAAGGTCGCCAAACTTAAGAAAGTAAAAGTATTTATCTCAATAGGAGGCTGGAGTGTTGGTGACGGAGGCGGTGAGGATGGCCGTTTTCATAGAATGGCAGAAACGGAAACGGGTCGTAAAGCCTTTATAGCCAGTACAATGGCTATGGTCAATAAATATAAATTGGATGGGGTGGATCTTGATTGGGAATATCCTGACGAAAACCATCGTTCAGCGGATGATTATGTATTGCTTTGCAAAGAGCTTTATAAACAACTTCATGCCCAAAACAAACAACTCACTGCAGCTGTAGTTTCAGCAGGGAAAAAGGCTTACGGTATCAAAAATGAGGTTTATAAATATATGGATTGGCTCAATATCATGGTATACGATGGTGACTATGGCCCGGCCGAAGTTAAGCATCATTCACCATATAGCATGGCGGTTCGATGTTTGGACTTTTGGTTGAACGAACGCAAGTTGCCTGCTCAAAAATGTGTCTTAGGTTTGCCATTTTATGCCAAAAAGGGCCATGGAAATTTTGGATATAACTATAAAAAATTACTTGAGGAAGGAGCCAGCCCATTAGACGATTATTGGAATGGGCACTATTACAATGGAAAAATCACTATTGCCAACAAAACAAAATTAGCTTTGAATCTAAAATGTGCTGGGGTAATGGTTTGGGAAATGAGCCATGACACTGCTGATGACAATTCACTTTTTAAAGTAATTGATGACGTAAGTAAAGGTAGAAAGGGTTGGTAGGAGGCTCTTTTTTTAAAGATAGAATTGATAAATAGGATTTAAAGCCAATTAGTAACCAATGAAAATAACCATTACTGATGCACTCACCCTCAATCCTGGGGATTTATCCTGGCAAAATGTTGAGAAATATGGTGAGCTTGACATTTACGAAAGAACCGCACCAGAAATTCAACTTTATATAGAAAGATGTGCAAATGCAGAAGTAATTATTATCAATAAATCTGGATTAGTTTTAGGAGAAGAATTGTTTAGTCAATTGCCTCATTTAAAGCTTATTATGGTTTCTGCGACTGGCTATAATATCATTGATGTCGTTGCTGCCCGAAAACGAAATATAACGGTAACCAACGTTCCGGGCTATGGAACAGATTCAGTAGCGCAACATACTATTTCATTGCTTTTAGAGCTTGCCAATAGGGTAGGAGCTAATGCACAATCAGTGGCAAAAGGCGAATGGGTCACTGCCCCAGACTGGTGTTATACTGTAAAACCAATTATTGAATTGGCCAATAAAACCATTGGAATTATTGGTTTTGGCAATATTGGTCAGAAAGTAGCCACGATTGTCAAAGCTTTGGGAATGAATGTTTTATACACAGGATCCCGTGGATATCATTTAAACTCGGATAAAAACTCAGCTATTAGTCAATTTGTAGATTTGGAATATCTAATAGAATCTTCAGATTTTATCAGCCTGCATTGCCCAGCTAATGATAAAACAATGAAAATGATCAATTCTGGCTTTCTAAATAAAATGAAAAAAACAGCTTTCTTGATTAACACTTCGAGAGGCCAATTGATTGATGAACAAGATCTTGCTAATGCTTTAAATAGTGGAACCATTGCTGGAGCTGCTTTGGATGTACTTTCTCAAGAACCACCAAAAGCTGATAACCCGCTTCTAATGGCCCAAAACTGTTTGATTACACCTCATAATGCCTGGATAAGTTTTGAAGCTCGCCAAAGAATCATGCATATTTTGGAAGAAAATTTGAAAGCATATTTGAATGGAAGTCCCATTAATCTAGTAAATTGATTATTTTAGTGTATACATGTCATCCTGAGGCACGAAGGATCTTGAGCCAATGAGCCTCGAAAAAATATTAATCATCCAATTTCTTTGTGTTTTCAAAATATTAATGACACCATACAAACCACCATTTTTTCTCCCCAACGGTCATTTTCAAACAATCATTCCATCAATTTTCAGGAAAGTAAGAGGCATAAACTACAAAAGAGAAAGAATAAAAACCCCTGACAATGATTTTCTAGATTTAGATTGGTGTTTTGCAAGTAACAAATCCCAAATCGAAAATTGTAAAGATCTAGTAATCATTTCACATGGATTAGAGGGAGATTCTCATCGACAATATGCAAAAGGTATGGCAAAAATTTTTGTTGAGAATGGTTTTGACACTCTGGCCTGGAATTTTCGTGGTTGTGGTAACGAACTCAATAAAACTCATATATTTTACCATAGTGGTGCTACTTATGACCTCGAAACAGTGATAGAGCATGCGCATAAAAAGGGCTATCAATCCATTTATTTAATAGGTTTTAGCTTGGGAGGTAATCTTACTTTAAAGTATTTAGGGGAGCGTAATCCACCTGATTTTATAAAAAAGGCTGTTGTATTTTCAGTGCCAATGGATCTAGCTGGGAGCAGTATTGCTATTTCAAAACCAGCCAACTGGATTTATGAACAACGCTTTTTGAAGTCACTTTCTAATAAAATTAGACAAAAATCTTTGGTTTTTCCTGAAGTAATAAATACTGCTCTTCTTGGAAAAATGAAAACACTTGAAGACTTCGACAATGAATATACTTCGAAATTACATGGATTTATTAATGCCAAAGATTATTATGCTAAGAATAGTTCTATTATTTTTGTAGAAAATATTACCGTACCAACCCTAATTGTAAATGCCAAGAATGACCCTTTTCTTTCTGAGGAATGTTATCCAGTCGAGAAACTTAAAAATCATTCTTTTGTGAAATTTGAACAACCCCTATCGGGTGGGCATTGTGGCTTTTGGCAGAAAGGGTATAAAGGTTTTTTATGGTCGGAATTAAGAGCATTGAAGTTTATTAAAAATTAAATAATGGCTGCATGCCATTGATTGCACAAAATGACAGAACAGAATACTTTGGAAAAAATTAACATCATAATAGATTTTGACAGCACCTTCACTAAAGTGGAAGGTTTGGATGAATTAGCCAAAATTGCTTTAGCTGGCCATAAGGATAAAAAGGAACTAGTGGCCAAGATTGTGGAAATTACTGATAAAGGAATGGCTGGTCAGCTTTCATTTGCGCAATCACTCAAAGAACGAGTGGCGGTAATTCCTGCCAATAAGGTGCATTTAGAAGAATTAGTTGAGTATTTATTTTCCGAAATTTCGGACTCGTTTGAGAGAAATAAAACATTTTTGAAAGATAATGCAGAGAATATTTACATTGTTTCTTCAGGATTTAAGGAGTTTATCGTTCCTATTGTAACTTCAATGGGATTGTTATCCGAAAATGTTTATGCTAATACCTTCACTTTTGATAATGACGGTAATGTAACTGGCTACGATGAATCCAACCTTCTTTCGCAAGATAACGGAAAGGTGAAATTGTTGCAAAAGCTTGATATTCAGGGTGAAATATATGTAATAGGTGACGGCTATACCGATTATCAGTTACGTGAATCTGGCCTAGCCAATAAGTTTTTTGCCTTTACCGAAAACGTAGAGCGTGAAAATGTAACCGCAAAAGCTGATTTTGTGGTAGCCTCTTTAGATGAATTTTTATATTTGAATAATCTCAATAGAAGCCAATCTTACCCAAAATCAAGGATTAAAGTATTGCTTTTGGAAAACGTACATCCTAAAGCATTGAAGGCATTTTCAGAGGAGGGTTTTCAGGTTGAATTGGTAAAAGGAGCTTTGGATGAAGCAGAATTGATCGAAAAAATAAAAGACGTATCTATTTTAGGAATACGTTCGAAAACTATTGTAACTAAAAAAGTAATCGAATCAGCCAATAAATTGATGTGTATTGGTGCCTTTTGCATCGGTACTAATCAAATAAATCTGGACGAATGTGAGCGTAACGGAATCGCCGTTTTCAATGCACCTTATTCAAATACCCGCTCCGTGGTGGAATTGAGTGTGGGAGAAATGATTATGTTGATAAGAAATATCCCTGAAAAGTCTATCAAAATGCATGCGGGCATCTGGGATAAATCAGCCAATAATTCATTTGAGATTCGTGGTAAAAAAATTGGTCTGATAGGTTATGGAAATATCGGAACACAGCTTTCTGTAATTTGTGAAGCCTTGGGAATGAAGGTGTATTTTTATGACATTGTGGATAAGTTATCTCTCGGTAATGCGCAAAAATGCAATAGCTTAGACGAGCTTTTGGCCGAGGTGGATGTGATTTCTGTTCATGTGGACGGACGCAAATCCAATGCCAATATTTTAGGTGAGAAGGAATTTGCCCAGATGAAAGACGGTGTTATATTTCTGAACCTTTCTCGAGGTCATGTGACCGATGTTGAGGCACTTGTAAATGCAATTAAATCTGGAAAGGTTGGTGGAGCAGCAGTAGATGTATTTCCTTACGAGCCTAAAACAAACGATGAGGAATTTGTAAACGATCTTCGTGGATTAAAAAATGTAATACTTACTCCTCATATTGGAGGTAGTACAGAGGAGGCGCAAGCCAATATTGGCGAGTTTGTACCCAATAAATTATTGCAATTTATTAATACGGGTTCTACCTACGGTGCAGTTAATTTCCCTGAATTACAATTGCCAATTTTGGAAAATGCACATCGATTATTGCATGTTCATGAAAATGTACCGGGAATCTTAGCAAAAATAAATACCATATTTGCCACTTTTGGAGTAAATGTGCATGGTCAGTATTTGAAAACGACCGATAAAATTGGTTATGTGATTACGGATATTTCAAAAGAGTATTCAAAAGAAATCATCAACGAACTTAAAAATGTTCC
>JAZKGO010000058.1:0-1414 GCA_040385875.1 Bacteroidota bacterium | reverse complement strand
GCCAATAAATTGGAGAAACCTTTTGGGCAAGGCTTTGACTATCATGAGATTGAAGTGCCTCAGTACGCTGAATTAATCTGTTGCACAGCCAATGAAACTTCTTCTGGTGTGCAAATGCGCACACAAGACATTCAAAAATTAAAACGAAGCCATCGGGATAAAATAGTGGCTGTTGACATGGTTTCATCAGCACCTTATCCTGATTTTGATTTAGAATTGGTTGATACAGCCTTTTTCTCAGTCCAAAAGTCGTTTGGCATGCCTGCAGGTTTAGGTGTATGGATTGACAACGGCAATTGCCTACAAAAGTCTTTGAAAATCAAACAAAACGAAGGGGTTACGGGGACTTACCATAATTTGCCTATTTTATGGAAAAATTTCGAAACTTTTGAAACACCAGAAACGCCTAATGTGTTGGCAATCTACGTTTTAGGGAAAGTAGCTGAGGATATGAATGCAATTGGAATTGATAAAATTAGGAAGCAAATGGATAAAAAAGCCGATTTGTTGTACTCTTTTTTGGAAAAATCAACGAATTTCAATGCGTTTGTCCAGAATAAGAACCACCAAAGTCAGACAGTGGTGGTAGCAGATGTATTAGAAGGTTTGGCGCCCGAAATTATTGAAAAAGTGAAAGAGTCAGGAATGATAATTGGGAGTGGATACGGTCAATTGAAAAGTTCTCAAATTCGAATTGCCAATTTCCCTGCAGTAAATATTGATCAGGTGGAGGCTCTAATTCATGCCCTATCGAAAATTTGAATGGACTAAAAAGGAACTTTACAATACAAAAAAAGGAGAACCAATTTTGATTGGTTCTCCTTTTACTTTATAAATCATTCTATTAAGGCTTAAACTTATAAACCCAATCACGAGTGTCTGTTTTTCTGCCCAACTTTATATCGTCTATTTCCTTATAAAGTTTTTTGGCAATTGATTGGTCATCACTTACCATCGGAATTTCATAATCAATACCGTCATAACCAATTAAATTGATCGGTGCAATTACCGCCGCAGTACCAGCTCCAAAAGCTTCAGTAAGTTTTCCGTTTTTAATGCTTTCTATTACTTCAGTAATCGAAAGTAACCTTTCTTCAACTTCAATACCCCAATCATTGGCAATTTCCAAAACGGACTTTCTTGTTACCCCATCCAAAATAGTGTCCCCAGTTGGTGCCGTTACTAGTTTACCATTAATTACAAATAATAAGTTCATGGTCCCTGCCTCTTCCACATATTTATGTTCCTTTGCGTCAGTCCAAATAATTTGGTCATAACCGGCATCGTTAGCAAGTTTAGTTGGGTACAAAGACCCTCCATAGTTGCCAGCATTTTTTGAAAATCCTACTCCACCTTGTGCTGCACGAATGTATTTGGTTTCCACACGCACCTTCAAAGGCTTACTGTAATAAGC
>JAZKGO010000057.1:0-7279 GCA_040385875.1 Bacteroidota bacterium | reverse complement strand
AAGTAACCACAAAAATCGGTAAAGAAAAAATATCCAATTATCCCTTTTTACATGTGGGAAGGTGTATTCATGCTAATCAAATAAAAAAGTTTTTGCAGGAAAAAGGGATTGAGTATTCTGTGTAAGATTAATTTCTATCACAACAAAGCCGCACCAAATACCCCGGCACTGTCACCTAAAAGTGGTTTTACAATTGGTGTTTCTAGTTTTTTATTGTTGAAAATATACTTTTTAATACGCTCATAACCTTCTGTATAAAGCAAATCAATATTGCCAACTCCTCCACCAATTACAATAACATCAGGGTCAATTACATTGATAATGGTTGAAATTCCTCGGCCATAATACTCCAACATCCTATCGATGGTTTGGCTGGCAAAAGTGTCGATGCCTGCTAAGTGTCTTTCCACGATCTCTTTCATTTTCAGCTCATTACCTGATATTTTTGCATAATATTTTTGCAATGCAGGGCCAGAAATCACATTTTCCACACAGCCAGATTTGCCACAATAGCAAGCTGGGCCGTCTTCTTCAATCATATTGTGGCCCCATTCGCCACCGATTCCATGTTTCCCGTAAATAGCAGTTCCATTTACTACCAATCCCCCACCTACTCCTGTACCCATAATTACACCAAATACCACTTTGGCATTCGGATCTATTTGAGGAACTACTCCCATCAAAGTCTCTGCCAATGCAAAACAATTGGCATCGTTGGCCAGCCTCGCTTCGATACCCAATGCATCTTCGATATCTTGCTTCATCGCCTGATCGTTCATGCATACTGTATTGCAGTTTTTCATTTTTTGAGTACCAGGATCCAAAACTCCTGGCGTTGAAAAGCCGATTTTAACAGGTTTCTCGCCCACCATCTCAGCCACTCTATCAATCAATTTTTTAATTTGACTGATTATGTGCGGATAACCCAAATGTGCCTCAGTATCAACTCTTTGACGTTCAATCACTTCAAATTTTTCGTTTAAAACAGCACATTCTATTTTGGTGCCGCCCAAATCTACTCCCCAAATGTTCTTGCTCATTATCTATTTTTTTGATATTTAGAAATAAATTAAAAGTAAAAAAAAGTATGAATACAATCCAATTTTTAAAAAATTAATAATCGAGAAAACAATGTCAATTACTTAATGAATTCTATTTTCTAGGGTCTATAATAAATTAATTATGAGAAACTTTGACCTCTATTACGAAATATATATAATCGTAAATCCGAAATCAAAAATCCGAAATCGTTTACCTCCTATTATCATCCCCTTCCAGCATACTCAAATAACTTTTATACCTTGACTCGGCGATGTCACCATTCATAACTGCCTCAATCACAGCACATTTTGGTTCATTTACATGTATACAATTATGGTATTTGCACTTGTTAAATAGGTCACGCATCTCCGGAAAAAAATGAGAAATCTCTTCTTTTTCGACATCAATCAAACCCAATTCTTTGATACCTGGCGAGTCGATTATATAACTATTTTCAGCCAATTGAAACATTGTGGCAAAAGTAGTGGTATGTACACCTTTATTTGCAAAAGTGCTCACTTCTGTAGTGGGCAATTGTAAATCAGGAGCAATTCTATTCACCAAAGTAGATTTACCCACACCTGAATGGCCAGCTATTAAACTCACCTTATTTTTAAATAATTCTCGAAAGGCTTCAATTCCAATTTCTTGCTCGGCCGAGGTAATAAAGCATTGATAACCAAGGCTTTCATATAATTTACAATACCCATTAACAATTTCAGTATCTTTTGGTTTGAGTAAATCAGATTTATTAAAAATAATTTTTACTGGAATCCGAAAAGACTCAGCGGTTACTAAAAATCGATCAATAAAGCCTAAAGAAGTCCGAGGGAAAACATAAGTAACTATTAAAACTGCCTGATCTAAATTAGCCGCTAAAATATGTCCTTGAGCTGTCTTATGGACAGATTTCCTGATAATATAATTGAACCGTGGTAAGATTTCTGAAATCACAGCAGTTCCTGCCTCCTCCCCCTCATTATCAAAAACAACTCGATCGCCCACCGCTATTGGATTACTGGTTTTTAAGCCCTTAATCTTAAACTTACCTTTTAATCTGCATTTAAATAGCTCATCATCAGCCGTTTGCACTTCATACCATGAACCAGTCGACCGCATCACTAATCCTTCATATTTCATAATTGTTGGCTTATTGACTTTATAATAATATCCGTTGCCCCTATATTTTTTGCAACATATTGTTTGGAAATGGCAGTAGTTGAATTGTAAAACTTCGAATCTTGATAGAGAATATCAAAAATCGTTAAAAAATCCGATAATTCACTCACTGAAAAGGCGGAACCTAATTCAATCAAATCAATGGCTTCTTGAAATTTAGTATAATTTTTGTTGCCAAAAAAAATAGGTTTCCCATAAGTCGCTGCCTCCAAAATATTATGCAAGCCGCTTCCAAATCCGCCTCCTACCCAACAAAATTCAGCATAATTATAAATGCTGGAAAGTAATCCAATATTATCAATAAAAAGAACACTTTCAGTGGTAAACTCTTGATTATTAACACATTCAGAGTACTTAATCGATTTACCTTTCAACTGACTTTGCCAATTTATCATTTCACTTTCATTGATTTCATGTGGCGCAATGATTGTTTTAAAATCATATTTTTCATTATTTAAAAAAGGCAATAAAAAGTTGAAATCTTGTACCCATGCCGAGCCAATCACAAAAAGCTTTTGATTCCCTTTAAAAGCTTCAATAATTGGCAGCTTCTGAGGATTATCCGTAAGTGATTTTACACGATCAAAACGAGTATCCCCAGCGATAGTAACATTTTGATAATCAATAGATTCCAATAGTTTTTGGGATTGACTATTTTGTACAAAAATATGATTAAAATTGAATAGGATTTTCTTGAAAAAATTCCCGTACCATTGAAAAAAAATCTGGTTTTCACGGAAATTGGCCGAAACTAAATAAAGAGGTATCTGATTGATTTTCAACTGATTGATAAAATGATACCAGATTTCATATTTAACAAAAATGGCTAACCGAGGTTTCACTATTTCCAAAAACCGCTCGGCATTTTTCTGAGAATCAAATGGCAAATAACTCACACAATCAGCCAATGGATAGTTTTTTCTAATCTCAAATCCTGAAGGTGAAAAAAAAGTGAGTAAAATTCTTTTTTCAGGAAATTGCTTTTTAATCATCTCAATAATGGGTCGACCTTGCTCAAACTCTCCCAATGAGGCACAATGCATCCAAATCAAATTTTCTGAATGAATCGATTGATTTTCAGCTAATTGATTAAAAATATCTCTTCTTCCTATTCGGATTTTCATGGCCTTCTCGTTAAAAAAACTAGCCAGCCAAATGCCTAAATTATAAATTTGAATAAAAAAATTGTATAGATAGAGAGTCAAAATTGATTTATGTTTCCTCAAAATTAAAAAATTAGAGACTAATAATATTGAGTTTTGGGAAGGAATGTACCAAATTTTAAAATTAATCGTTTAAAGAAATGAATTTAAATAAAATTGCAAGAAAGTAAAATTTAAGTCTTTGTGATTTTAGAATAGTTTTTTTAGCTTTACCCGAAATATCAAAACTTTAATTTACAAGTCATTCCAATCCTAACAATATGCCATTTTTAATGTTTTTGCAAAATGATATCGCTGCTGTAGCCGATAGCACCGCCGTTAATTTAGCCACTACTACCTCACAATCGATTTCGCCACTTGACTTACTGATGAAAGGTGGTATGATTATGATACCCATTGCAATCCTATTTATTGCGGCATTGTATTTGTTTTTCGAAAGGTATCTTTATATAAAGCGAACCTCAAGACTTGATAATAATTTTCTTTTTACTATTAGAGAAATGCTCTATAATGGTAACGTTCCCGGTGCTTTGGCTTTTGCAAAAGCTTCAAACTTCCCGATTGCTCGACTTTTGGAAAAAGGAATCAATCGGTTAGGTTCTCCCATTCGTGATATTGAAAATGCGATTGAAAACACTGCCAAAGTGGAGATTTACAATATGGAAAAGAATTTAGGTTTACTATCTGCCATTGCCGCCATTGCTCCAATGTTTGGCTTTTTGGGTACTGTAACGGGTATGATTCGAAGCTTTCATGACATTTCATTGGCCAACGACATCAATATCGGGATTATATCCAGCGGTATTTATGAGAAAATGATTACCTCGGCTACAGGTTTGATTGTGGGTATTATTGCCCACGTTTTTTATACTATTCTAATGGCAATGATTGATCGAAATGTGAATAAAATGGAGGTTACTGCCATTGACTTCATGGATATTTTGTATAAACCTGTAGGGAAGTGATGAGTTGTGATATACGAGTGATGAGTTTTAGCTCTTATTCAATTTTTTACACGATCAACTAACATCAAAATTCTAACATCTAACACATGAATTTCGGACGCCGCAGAAAACAAGGTTCACATATTGAAGCATCGTCGCTTTCAGATATACTTTTTTTCCTCTTATTATTTTTCTTGATGATTGCCACTATGGCCAGTCCCGATGCCATAAAGTTACTTTTGCCTAATTCATCCACTGCCAAACATGTACCAAAAGGTACAGTGAGTTTATCCGTTAATGCGGATAATCTGTACTTTGTTGATGGCAAACCTGTTAAAATTGAAAACATGGAACAGGTAATTGGAGAGGCCGCCAAACGTAAGGAGGCTGAATCGGTAGTTCTTAGAATCGAAAAAACCAATACAGTGCAGGATTTAGTGCTAGTTGCCGACGTAATCGCCAAGTTGAATTTAAGGATGGTATTGGCCACAGACCGAGGCAAGTAAATCAATCCAATCTTCCTTAAATGGAGATTAAAAAATCTTCATTTGTTTAAAATCAAAATCTTATTCAAAAGCATGGACTTACAACCCATGCTTTTTTTGTGAAAAAATAATCTTAAATTTATTGCCCAATTACCATACCTCCTCTAAGATGAAAAAGATATTACTATTTCTACTATTTATCAACTTTAGCAGCTTTGCAGATGACGGTTATCGCCTTTGGCTCAAATATGATTTGATTAAAGAGGAAGCAAGAAGAGTAAAATATGCAAGTTTTTTTAAGAACTTGCAATCTGAATTTGCAGACAGTCCAACTATTTTGGCAGCCAAAAAAGAACTAAATATGGCTGTAAGAGGTCTTTTTGGAGAAAAATCAGTAAGAGAAGTGGTTTCAAATACAGGACTTTTATTTCATCGAGATACCAATCTGCACGGCGACGCCTTTAGCATTGATAAAAAAGGAACAAGATTGCGAATCAATGCAAATACAGATATTGGAATTTTATACGGCCTTTTCGAGTTGTTGCGTCGAGTTCAATCTGGTGAAAATATCGATAATCTCAATTTTACCACTTCTCCAAAAATACAAATCCGGATGCTCAATCATTGGGATAATGTGCTGGGAACCATTGAACGAGGCTATGCAGGTGCTTCTCTCTGGAAATGGTACGAACTGCCAGAAACAATTGATCCCAGATATATCGATTATGCTCGTGCCAATGCTTCAATTGGGATCAATGCGGTTTCGGTAAACAATGTGAATGCTAGTGCAAGGTTTCTCACTAAAGAATATTTGGTTAAAGTGAAAGCATTGGCCGATGTTTTTAGACCTTATGGCATAAAGGTTTATTTGTCTCTCAATTTTGCCTCACCAAAAATATTAGATAGACTTAAAACTTCCGATCCACTCGACCCTGCCATAGCAGACTGGTGGAAACTTAAAGTTAAAGAAGTGTATAGCTATATTCCAGATTTAGGAGGATTTTTGGTAAAAGCCAATTCTGAAGGAGAGCCTGGCCCGCAAGAATATGGCCGAAACCATGCCGATGGAGCCAATATGTTGGCAAAAGCTGCGAAACCTTTTAAAGGAAATGTGATTTGGCGTGCTTTTGTATATGGCCCAGACCCCAATGGCGACCGTTTCAAAGAAGCTTATAATGAGTTCAAGCCATTGGATGGGCAATTTGATGACAATGTAATTGTGCAGGTAAAAAACGGCCCTATTGACTTCCAAAGCAGGGAGCCTTTTCACCCACTTTTCGGAGCTATGGCCAAAACACCAGTGGCATTGGAATTTCAAATCACACAGGAATATTTAGGTTTTAGTACCAATATTTTTAATCAAGCCAATCTATTCAAAGAAACTTTGGAGTCCGATACGTATGCTGCCGGGAAAGGCAGTACTGTTGCCAAAATAATTGATGGAAGTATTCATAATTATCGCCAAACTGCCATTGCAGGAGTAGCCAATACAGGCTCAGACAGAAACTGGACAGGTCATTTTATGAGTCAAGCCAATTGGTATGCCTATGGCCGATTGGCCTGGGACCATACACTTACCGAAGATAAAATATTGGATGAATGGACGAAAATGACATTCATTAATTCACCTGAAGAGTCCCAAATTTCCATTAAAGAATTGCTTTTAGGTTCTAGAAGTACCTATATCAAATTTACCACACCGTTTGGCTTACACCATATTATGGGTCAGGGCATCCACTTTGGCCCGGAGCCTTGGCTCGAAAAAAGCGCCCGCCCCGACTGGACTTCTATCTACTATCATCGTGCCGATTCTATTGGTTTGGGTTTTAATCGTAGCTCAACTGGCAATAACACAATTGCACTTTATAAGCCTGAGGTTCAAGCAATTTGGGGAAATGCCGATGCCCATGATGAAAACTTTTTAATGTGGTTTCACCATATCCCATGGACAAAAAAGATGCAATCAGGTCAAATATTTTGGGACGAACTTTGTTTTAGATATTATCGTGGAGTGGACGAAGTAGCAGAAATGCAAACCCGTTGGAACAATTTAAATGGCAAAATCGATTCGGAAATATTTGCAGATGTAAAAGGACGTTTGGCTCGCCAGCATGCTGAGGCACTTAACTGGCGGGATGCTTGTGTACTTTATTTCCAAACCTATTCAAAATTGCCCATTCCGGCTCCATTGCCACCCCCCACCAGAACTTTGGATGAAATGAAAAATATCGTTAGAATTTATCAATTGAAATAAACAGTAACATTCAGGCTTTAAAGCGTCAAACTATAAACAGATGAACAAAATATTTTCTTTAGAGGGCAAAATAGCACTTATCACGGGCGGAGGGAGCGGTATAGGCTTCGAAATTGCTCAATGTATGATTGCTGTGGGGGCTACTGTTATTATTACTGGAAGAAGAGAAGCTGCCTTAAAAGAATCAATTAATCTTTTGGGTAGAAATGCCCA
>JAZKGO010000056.1:4567-15813 GCA_040385875.1 Bacteroidota bacterium | reverse complement strand
GCGGAGAGAGAGGGATTCGAACCCTCGGTACCGTTGCCAGTACGACAGTTTAGCAAACTGTTCCTTTCGGCCTCTCAGGCATCTCTCCTGAGATCGGCATTTATCCGATTAGGAGGTGCAAAGGTAGGAAAAAAATGAATATGAATACAAATATTAATTTAAAATTTATGAAATTTGTTGCTGATATTTACGCAATTGATTGACAAATAATGTTTTGGAATAAAAATATTTCTTCTTTGGAATACTGGTTTATAGGTGTTTTCCTATCTATCTACCTATTATATTTTCTGAAAATAATCTATACCTCTATTCGAATGAAGGCCTCTGCTCGGTCTGCATTTTTAAAATTTATCCCCAGACTGATCGCTTTTTCAATGCTAATTATCGCTTTGCTAGAGCCTTCATTTGGTAATTTTGACTCTTATACCCGCACAAAAGTATCTAACAGAATTGTTTATTTTTTGGTAGATGTATCCAAATCCATGGATGCCAAGGACATTGCCCCTAGCCGATTGGAAAAGGCTAAATTTGAAATAAAAAAGATTGTGAATTACTTTCCCAACGATCGATTCGGAATCATTGCTTTTGCCTCAGATGCGGTACTTCATACTGCTCTTACGACTGACAATGAAAATTTCAAGACCATGATCCAGACTCTTAATACGGATTTCGTTTCAGAAACAGGCACTAACTTGGAAGCTGCTTTGAAATTGAGTCTTGAAAAAATCAACAACTCTAAATTTCAGAATGAGACCTCTTTCACAATCATTATTTATACTGATGGAGAAGACTTCGGCGATATCAATGAAAAAACTTTAAATGATTTAAAGAGAAAGCGAATCAATTTAATATTGGCAGGAATTGGCACCAAAAAGGGAACAACGATTGAGACCAAGGAGGGGAAACCTATGAAAAATAAAAATGATATTATTATAAAAACAAAATTGGAGTCAGAATATTTGAAAACTATCGTTACAAAAGCTAACGGAAAGTATTTTGAATACAATAATATAAATTCACCCTTTGCTGACATTATTGATAATATTGAAAATCAATTTGGAATCGAGGGGCAACAATCATTGGATGCCTCCAATCCTGGCAACAAATTTCATTATCCGTTATTGATAGCCATTTTCATCATTTGTTTAGATTTGCTGATTACCGTTCGCATTTTTAATTTTTAATTAAATCCTTTTGAATGATCTATTATTTTCTTTTTGAGGTTTTCTTGCTTTTTTTTAATAGAAAACCCATGTCAGAGTTGTCTGAAAACAATAAATTAAAAAATGAAACAGTGATTGCCTACAATAAAAGGCAACTGGACGTAACAGAAAAGTACCTAAGAATATTACTTAACAATACCCAAGAAGAGCAAGAAATTAATGGAAATTTGGCCTTGGTACTATTCAAGCAAAAAAAATATGTGGAAGCTAAAAAAGTATATAAAAGCTTACAAAACTCCAACAATATTCAAGTGGCAGTTGAGTCAGAATTGCACTTAGGTTTGCTCAGCTGTATCGAAAAAGACACTTTAATGGCTATTACTCATTTTGAGAATGCTTTAAAAAAAGATTCAAAGAATGAGCTTTCCAGATTTAATTTGGAATTACTAAAGAAAAGCTATGCGGGAATTAAAAAGGGAAAAACTAATAGCCAAGATAAAGTAATTGTAGAGAAAACCAAACAAAACAAAACCGATTTAGATCCACTATCTGAGCGTGAAGAGTTATTAGCTCGACTAAAAAAAATAAATATAAGTGAAAGCCAAGCTAAAATTCTTTTTGAAGCAATCAGTAAAAATGAAGCCAAATATATTCAGCAAAAAAAACGAAAAATAACCAATAACGAAATCGAACAAAATTGGTAGTTGAACATTATAACAATGGATAAACACCAGCTGATTTAGATTAATAATTTCAAATTAAAAATAATTTTACAATTGAAAACATTTATCTTTATTCTTCTTTTCAAACAACAACCTAATTCCTGAAATTAAATAGTACAATTAAGAGAATTATTGAAATAATATCAAGGTGACAACTATAAAAGAAACAAATTTTGATTTTAAAAACCAGACCGGTTTTTATAGAGGTAAGGTAAGAGATGTATATTATTTTGGCAATAAAATGGTAATAATTGCCACCGATAGAATTTCCGCTTTTGACATTATATTACCAAGAGTAATCCCATTTAAAGGGCAAATATTAAATCAAATTGCCTCCCATTTTCTCCACGCTACTGCTGATATTGCTCCTAATTGGCTTCTCTGTGTACCCGATCAAAACGTTTCATTTGGCATAAAATGCGAGCCTTTTGCAGTTGAAATGGTAGTAAGAGGGTATTTGGCTGGGCATTCTTGGCGTGAATACAAAGCAGGGAGAAGAGAACTTTGTGGGGTAAGCTTGCCTGATGGATTAAATGAAAATGATAAGCTACCCACTCCTATTATAACCCCTTCTACTAAAGCACACGAGGGTCATGATGAAGATATCACCAAAGAAGCCATAATCGAAAGAGGCATTGTTTCTGCGGAGCATTATAAGATTCTAGAAGAGTATACTTTAAAGCTCTTCGAAAGAGGTACTTCTATGGCAGCCGACCGTGACTTGATACTAGTGGATACCAAATATGAATTTGGACTGTTTAATAATAAAATTCATTTGATTGACGAAATTCATACTCCAGATTCATCAAGGTATTTTTACAAAAATGGTTATGAAGAACGCCAAGCCAATAAACAACCTCAAAAACAGCTTTCGAAGGAATTTGTGAGAGAATGGCTCATTGAAAACAATTTCCAAGGGCTAGATGGTCAAACAGTACCAGAAATGACGGATGAGATTGTAAATAAAATTTCAGAAAGATACATTGAATTATTTGAAGTAATCACTGGCAAAGCTTTTGTAAAACCACCCAATGAAGATGCCGTAGTTAGAATTGAAGAAAACATTAACAAACTCATTAAAGTAAGAAGTATCTATAGTTAATTTGGCCGTTAATGCATTAGAGGTTTAATCAATAATTAATAAAAGGCAAAAGAGTATCGAGATGATAGTAATTGAAAAAAATGAACAATATGCTCTAATTGACCCAGTAGCTGAATCGATAGATAAAGCTATTTCAGATGATATTGAAAAAAAAGTTGCTGGATTGTATCGTGAAGGCTATAGCAATTTTATTTTAGACTTTAAAAATGTGAATGATATTGCAGAACCAGGTATTTCTCTCATTAAAAAAATAGAAAAGATTAGCAAAAATGAGAATGGAATTCTAGTGATAACTACTGAAAATGAAGAGCTTGTTGAACTACTGGATACTTATAAAATGGAAGAATTGGTGATTATGGCTACAAAGGAGGAAGCCATAGAAGCTATTTATTTGAACGAATTAGAAAATGATTTCAGGGAAGAAGAAGATGAAAGTGCCGATGAATTTGGGGAAGATCCTTCTGCTGATTATGAATAAAAAACGCAAAATCTGTTGAAAGTTACAATTTTAGGCTCGGGGTCTGCAACGCCTAGCCTCCTGAGAAATCCGAGTGCTCAAGTATTATCCGATGATTATGAAAATTACTTAATCGATTGTGGAGAAAGTACTCAGATTCAATTGATTAAAGCCAAAATTAAAACCAACAAAATAAAGAATATTTTTATAAGCCACCTTCATGGCGACCATTATTTTGGATTAATCGGACTCATTTCTTCGTTTAATTTATCACACAGAACCGAATCCCTAACCATCTTTGGCCCAAAAGGACTAGATGAAATCATTACTTTACAACTCAAATACGCTGGCACCTCTTTAATATATCCTTTGACATTTTTTGAGCTTAACACACTAGAGGCTAATCTGATATTGGAAACTGAGCACTTAACAGTTTACACAATCCCACTATACCATAGAATTCCCTGTTGCGGTTTTTTGTTTAAAGAAAAACCAAAAGAAAGAAAAATAATTAAAGAAAAAATTCCGGTAAATGCCACTTTTGAAGAAATTGTATTATTAAAAAAGGGAGTTGATGTACTAAACTTTGATCAATCAGTTAAGTATTATTATAAAGATTTCACTTACGAGCCCATTCAAAATAAAATATATGCCTACTGCTCAGATACCGCCTATAACGAGACAATCGCCGAGCAGATAAAAGGGTGCCACTTATTGTATCACGAAGCTACTTTCAGGCAAGATCTTTTAGATAGGGCTACTTCGACAAATCACTCCACAGCCAAGCAAGCAGGTAAGATTGCCCAATTAGCAATGGCTGAAAAACTATTGATTGGACATTTCTCCTCAAGATACCACGACCTATCGGATAATCTTTTGGAAGCAAGGGAGATTTTTGAAAATACTCAGATAGCTCTAGAGGGAGAAACTTATACTATATAATAACTTTTCCCTAATTGGCAGTAGATACTTTTTCACTCGAGAGCTCCGAAAGGGCCAGCGTACCTCTTTTTACAATTAATTCTTTGAGCAGATAACAAATACCCAGATAGATTATAAATAGCCCTATCAAAATAAATAAGGATTGGGTATTAGTAAAAATCTTTCTAAAGTACATAAAACTACCTGCTAAGCATAAAGTAACAAAACAAAGTAATGTGGTGGCTTTAAAATGGCTAAAACCGAGATCCACTAATATATGATGGAGATGATTTCTATCTCCTTCAAAAGGAGACTTCTTATTTAAGATCCTTACCAAAAACACTCTCAAAGTATCAAAAATTGGTACAATCAAAACCACAACTGCAATCACAGGTGCACTTCCATAGGCTAGTGCTTTGCCTGCTTCATCTACCTCCTGATTCAAATTAATATACTTGATAGCAAATATCGTAAGCATAAATCCCAAAATTAAGGAACCGGTATCGCCCATAAATATCTTTTTAGTTTTTGAAAAATTAAACATCAAAAAACCAATCAAGGCACCACTAAGAGAGGCCGATAGAAATGAAAGAGCAAAGTTTTTATTTAGAAAAAACCATATTCCAAAAATAATAGAAGCAATAAGACCAATCCCTCCTGCTAATCCATCAATACCATCAATCAGGTTCATAGCATTTATTAAGGCAATAAAAATAAAAATAGTAAGGAAAATACTTATCCAATAATTAATCTCATATACTCCAAAAATCCCGAAAAGATTACCAATCCTTAAATCACTCCCTACTATCACCAAAGCGGAAGAGGCTACCTGCAAAACCATTTTTTTGGCTGGTGATAATACTAAAATATCATCTTTTACCCCAAGAAAGAACAAGATTACTATGGCGACTATGGTTAGGTTAATGATGGCTCCTCCCTCCTTGCTTGGCCACAAGCCTTGGGTAATGAAATAACCAATCAAAATGGATGCGAAAATAGCCACTCCACCAAGTGTTGGAGTTTTGCGGTCATGAGAACTTCTATTCCCAGGTATATCCATTAGGTTTTTTAACCTTGAAATGGTAATGATTACTGGAATTGAAGTTTTGGAAACTAAAAAGGATACTAAAATTGTAAAAACGACTTGTAAAAGCCTATTTTGCTCCATAAAATCAATCACATTTTGAATCATTTGTTTTGTTTTTAGGGCAAAAATTGAGAATTATGTCACGATTTAACACTTGAACATGTTTACAAAAGTAACATTTTCAATGAGTAATCGCAATAAAAAGCGCTTAAAAGTTAAAGAAAACTTATTAATCGGTAATTACTCTCCGCTTAATTAATTCGGCAGGATTGCCCCTGTAAATACCAAAAGATTGCAAATTTTTAGAAGTCACAGAACCAACCGTTAGCACTGAATGATCTTCACAGGTAACATTTAAACAAACTATAGACTTGGCTCCAATCCATACCCCATTTTCAATAATTATCTCTCCAATTTTTAAATCAAAAGCACTCAAGGTAAAGTCATGATTACCTGTTAAAAGCAAAGCCCCTTGCGAAATACAAACATTATTTCCAATTTTAACTTTAGCTAAATTATCAATCCATACCTCTTCGCCAATCCAGCAATCCTCCCCAATTTCCAATAGCCATGGAAACTTAATATTCGCTTTGGGTTTGATTACCACATGGGCTCCTATTTTAGCCCCAAATAGTCTCAAAAGCCAAATTTTAAAAAAAATGGGAGTTGGCAAATAGCTATTAATAAAAGTATTGCCAATTATTATCCAAAAAATGCGTTTTATAAAGGATGATTTATTATAATTTTTCCAATACCAGGAATTATCAAATTTATTTAATTCTGTTTCCAAACTTTACTTTTTTATTACAAAATTATAAAATTTCATTAATTATTTGTAAAAAAATTAGCAACCAATTTCTTCCTAAAAGTATGAAAATTGTATTTTAATCATAATTTAATGTCCAAGTTTACATTATTTGGTTTTAAATTTGTAAAAAAAACATTTCTATGAAATTTTCTAAAATGAAATCATTAGTTTTTTCTATTTTAATATTTGGTTCCACCACAATAATAGCACAAACTCAAAAAAACCCAAATACTGGCGGAAGCGGAAAGGTGCCTGGAGCACCTGAAACACCTCCTCTCAGAGCAATAGAAGTAAACCCTGACGATCAAAAATATAATGATTCTTTATTGAATGCTCGTAAAGGACCCGCCGATGCAGTAGGTGCTGGCGCAGCAATTACAGCTGAAAATGCTGACAAACAAGCACTTAGAGAAAAAATATTTGGTAGCTCTATTTTCAATAATAAAAATTTGAAATTTGATGCCAACTTAAATATGGCTACCCCCGTAGATTATCGGCTTGGACCTGGCGACGAATTAAACGTGGAACTATATGGCTTTTCTCAAAAAACCTTTCTTTTGAAAGTGCAGCCAGACGGCTTTGTGAATATTGATAAATTTGGACTTGTCGCAGTAAACGGTCTAACAATCGAAGAAGCCAAAGAGCGCATCAAAAATAAACTATCCAAAATATATGTAGGTTTAAGTTCGGCCAATGGCTATGCCACCAACACCTATTTAAATGTTTCATTGGGCAATATAAGATCGATAAGAGTCTACGTAATTGGCGATGCAATCAATCCTGGCACATTTTCTGTCCCCTCGATTTCAAGTATAATGACGGCCCTATATCTAGCAGGAGGCCCTTCTGAAATAGGATCTTATAGAAATATCCAATTAATCAGAAAAAATAAAGTGGTTTCTAATATTGATCTATATGAGTTTATTACCACCGGAATTAAAGGAAACGACATCAGGCTACAAGATGAGGATAGGATTTTAGTACCGCCATATCAAACCCGAATTGAACTGATAGGTAATGTAAAAAAACCAAGTTTTTTTGAAATTTTGCCAACAGAAAATCTTGGTAGAGCAATAGAATATGCGGGAGGATTTACTGAAGATGCCTATACAAATAAATTAAGGCTATTGAGAAATACAGAAAAAGAACACCGATTAATGGATATTAAGAATTCTGAGATCAATAGCTTTGTTGTGCAAAATGGGGATAAAATTACAATTGACAAAATATTGGACCGAATTGAAAATCAAGTAAGTATCAATGGTGCAGTATTTAGACCAGGACCGTATTCATTAACTGAAAATCCAACTTTATTGACTCTGCTGAAAAGTGCTGAAAATGTGAAAGAAGATGCCTATTTACAAAAAGTAAGAATAATTAGGTTAAAACCTGACCTCACTACCAGTGTATTTTCTGTAAACCTTGCCAGAATATTGAATGGAGAAGAAGCCGATATCAATCTTCAAAGAGAAGATAGAATTGAAATTTCATCTAACTTTGACCTCAAAGAAATCTATACAGTAGGCATCAGAGGTGAAATAAATAAGGTTCCAGCTATTGACCCAGCTGGGAATGCTCCAGAGTTAGAAAAAGCTCCTTTTTTCAATGATATGACCCTTATGGATATTATTATGTATTCTAATGGCCTTAAAGAGTCGGCAGCTGGTGGTTCGATTGATGTAACACGTAGAAAAAGAAAATCAGGTGCAATGGACGATTTAACCATCACTTCGGACCTTGGAAAAACCTATTCTTTCAAAATCAAATCCAATTTGCAATTAGAAGAACAGGATGCTAAATTTCCTTTAGAGCCTTTTGACGAAGTTTTTGTGAGGGCTTCTCCTAATTATGAGACACAGCAATTTATAACCATTACTGGTCAGGTGGTAAAGCAAGGACCTTATGGCCTTGAACGAAAAGATGAGAGATTGTCCGACCTAATAAAAAGATGTGGAGGGCTTTCAGAGTTTGCCTTTGCCGAAGGAGCCACATTAGTTAGAGAGAACATCCTTTCGGCCCTTGAACTAGAAACAAAAAAGAAACAGTTGGAGGCTTTGAAAACAACTAATAATACAGCAGTTGAAGTGGAAGAAGTAGCCACTGTAACAAGAGAAAGAATAGGAATTGATTTGGCTAAGGCAATTGCTAATCCTGGCTCAAATTATGACGTAATATTACAAGATGGGGATGTACTCACAATTCCTAAAAAACCCCAAACAGTCAAATTATCTGGTGAAGTTTTGTACCCGAATACTACTCAATTTGACGATAGCTTTACATTCAGAGAATATATTTCAAGAGCTGGAGGGTATACAAGTCAATCACTAAAAGGAAAGTCCTATATACTTTATGCTAATGGATCAGTGGATAGAACCAAAAAAGTATTTTTGTTTAACATCTATCCAAAAGTAAGACCTGGTTCTGAAATAATTGTGCCAGTAAAAACAAAGAAGACAACCTTGGGTGAAGTATTTGGAAATTTAAATGGTATTACCTCAACATTAATGAGCCTTATTACTACTTTTATATTCATAAGAACCGTGAAATAGGCCATTAAAAAAATAACTCAAATACAATGCAACCAGAAGAACAAATAACACTAAAAGATATAATCCTTAAAGTAATTTCAATTGGCAAATCAATTCTGAAAAATTGGAAATTAGTGTTACTTTTTGCTGTAATGGGAGGAGCAGCCGGTTTTCTTTACGATTATAAAAATCTATCAGACCCCACTTATAAAGCTACCACCCAATTTTATTTAGAAACAGCTACTCCTACCAATGACTACGGCGGCTTCGCTTCTATGCTTGGCGGTGGTGGCGGTGGCGGTGGCGGCCTTTTTAGTGGCGAGAACCTTCTTACCCTCATTAAATCGACTGATTTTATTGAAAAAATTTTATTAAAAGAAGTAACCATTAAAGGCAAAAAAGAAATAATGGCTAACTATTTTCATAAAAAAAATAAGCCCATAAATAAGGATAAGATTGAAAAGGAAAAAGTAAAAGAGGTAAATGACAAAGACGTAAAAGTAAAAGATGAATATGAAATTTTAAAACATACTGATAAGGATAGATTCAATCTGAAAGAGTTTAACTCATTGGCAATTGTGAAAGGTCCTGCAGTGGCTGCCACTACCCTAAAACCTGAAGAAAAGACCTCATTTATGGTTCTTGAGGTAGTGACTTTTGATGATACACTTTCAAAGGTTTATTCTGAAGTATTTTTAGAAACTTTAAGAGAATATTATTTGGATTCAAAAACCAGCAAAATTTCAACTGCCATTGTGCGCCAACAAAGAATTGTTGACTCATTGAAATATTTAACTATGGCAAATGAAAATAGCTTAGCAAGAATCCAGGATCAAAATCAGGAAGCGGTTTTTGCTCAGGGAAAAGTACAAGAAACAAGATTGAACAGAAAATCTCAAATGCTTACCAATTCCTATCAAGAACAAGATAGAGCATTGCAGAACTTGAAATTTCAATTGTATCAAGATTCCCCTCTCTTTAAAATCACAAGCCCTCAGCGTTATCCCATTTCAGAATCAAAATCGAGCTTAACAAAAAGTTACAAAAATGGAATTTATATTGGCATATTTATAAGTTTTATATTTATTGCGTTGTTAGATGCCGTAAGATCGATTATGAAAGACGAAAAAAAGTAAATCATGAGTTCAAAAGAAGTATTAATTGAAGCTAACCGATCCGAAAAACATTACTGGATTGACATTTGGCATTATAAAGATTTATTGATTATTCTTGCCAAAAGAGATATTCTGGTTCGTTACAAGCAAACCATTATTGGGGCGGCCTGGGGCTTTGTGAGGCCTCTATTTACCTTGATTGGTTTTGCTTTTATTTTCACTAAGTTGATTGGTCAAAACCAACAAAATGTGGTTCCCTATCCAGTTATGGCCTTTTCTGGTATCTTAATCTGGACTTTCTTTTCCAATCTTTTTATCCAAGTAAGCAATAGCCTTGTTACGAATACCAATCTTATAAGTAAGGTTTATTTTCCGAGAATTATTATGCCATTAAGCTCGGTTTTTGTGGTGATGGTTGATTTTCTGATGGCACTTTTACTTTTTGCAATTTTAGTCACTTATTTCAAAACCTTCCCAAGTTTTCAAATACTGTATTTGCCTCTCAGTCTTTTTCATGGATTTTTATTAGCCTTTAGTATTGGACTCATTTTTGCTACTTTAAATATCAAATATCGTGATTTTGGTCAGTTAGGTCCCTTTATTGTTCAATTTGGATTATTTATTTGTCCAGTAGCTTATTCGCACGAAACAGTTGTACTCACTCCCAAAATGGCTTTTTTATACAATCTAAATCCAGTTGTAGGACTCATTGATTCGTTCAGATGGGCCATTTTACCACCGGGTTCATCATTTCCTTGGGATAGTTTTATACCTTCTGTGATTATTACCCTAATTTTGCTAATCATTGCAGTAACATTTTTCAGAAAAAGAGAAGATAAATTTGTAGATTTTATCTGATTAAACCCCGTTTCGATGTCAGCTATTGTAGCACATAATATTAGCAAAAAGTATATTCTGAATCATCAGGACAAAAACGCCCCAACTAACTTCAAAGAGGCGCTATTCAATTTGTTTTCAAAAAAATCTAGAAAATTTGAAGCCACAAAAACAAAAGAAACTTTTTGGGCTTTGAAAAATATTGATTTTGAAATAAAACATGGAGATAGAGTAGGAATCATTGGGTCAAATGGGGCTGGAAAATCCACTTTATTAAAAATATTAAGTCGAATTACTGAGCCAACCACTGGTTCTGTGAAAATAAAAGGAAGGGTGGCAAGTTTATTGGAAGTAGGTACGGGCTTTCATCCTGAACTTTCTGGCCGTGAAAACATATTCCTTAATGGGGCTATTTTGGGAATGAAAAAGGCTGAAATTCAACAAAATTTTGATGAAATTGTAGCTTTTTCTGGTGTTGAAAAATTTCTTGATACTCCCGTAAAGCG
>JAZKGO010000056.1:0-4467 GCA_040385875.1 Bacteroidota bacterium | reverse complement strand
TCCTATTTGAAAAACTATTCGAAAAATAATTTAGAGCAAAATTGGTACAATGATAAACATGCACCTGGTAACAGTGAAGTGAGATTTAGGCAAATAAAAGTGTTGCCCCAATTATTGCCTAATCAGCTTTTGATGGATGTACGCACTCCTATCAAAATCAGTATTGAATTTGAAAGTTATTTGAAAAAAGCGACGCTCAATCTAAGTTTATTTGTACTTTCATTGACCGGCGAATGTGTTTTTAATATTGGCTCTGAGATTATTACTGAAGAAAGTGGCCTTTTCAGAGGGATTTGCGAGATTCCTTCTGCCTTGCTCAATGATGGCTCCTATACCTTATCAGTTATGATTGTAAAAGACACCACCAATATTTTGTTTTATTTAGAAGAGCCTCTCAATTTTGAAATTGCCGATTGGCGTGAAGGCAATGGCAACTGGTATGGAAAATGGCCGGGAGTAATCAGACCAACTCTGCCGTTTAAATTAAATAAAATAAGTTAATGATCAATGTTACCAAAACTTTCCTGCCTCCTTTGGAGGAATATCAATCCTATTTAAAAGGTATTTGGGAAAGAGTATGGGTAACCAATAATGGGCAGCTAGTCACAGAACTTGAGTCAAAACTCAAAGAATACCTTTCTATAGAAAACCTTTGGTTCACTACCAATGGTACAATACCAATCCAAATGGCTTTGAAGGCCCTAGAGATTAAAGGCGAAGTAGTCACAACCCCTTTTTCTTATGTGGCAACCACCAACGCAATTCTCTGGGAAAATTGCCAACCCGTTTTTGTGGACATCAACCCAGATGATTTTTGTATTAATGCGGATTTGATTGAAGCAAAAATTACTAATAAAACTGAAGCAATATTGGCTACCCATGTGTATGGTTTTCCGTGTGAGGTAGTTAAAATCGAAAATATTGCTAAAAGACATAATTTAAAGGTTATTTATGATGCTGCCCATGCTTTTGGTGTTGAACTGAACGGTCAATCGCTCTTAAACTTTGGAGATATTAGCACTTGCAGCTTCCACGCTACCAAAGTTTTTCATTCGGTGGAAGGTGGGGCAATTGTTATAAAAGACAAAGTATTAGCAGAGAAAATATACTGGCAAAGACAGTTTGGCCATAAAGGTGATATTTATAAATATTTGGGTATTAACGCCAAAAATTCGGAAATGCATGCGGCAATGGGACTATGTATGCTGCCCAAAGTCACAGAAATTATCAGAAAAAGAAAGGAATTAAGCCAGCATTATAATCAATTATTAAATTGGGAGCAGTTGTATAAACCCCAAACTAACCAAAACATTAAGTATAATTTCGCTTATTATCCCGTGGTATTTCAGTCTGAAACACAAATGCTTAAGGTAGTAGCTCAACTAAACCATCAAAATATATTTCCCAGAAGGTACTTTTATCCTTCTCTCAATACGCTTTCCTTTTCACTGGGCCAATCATGCCCAATTTCAGAAGATATCAGCAGTAGAGTACTTTCCCTCCCCTTATTTTATGATTTGGCACCGGAATCAATTGATCAAATATCTAGCATAATTAACAATAATTTATAATTTTCGGCCTAAAAAGCGTATTTTTGAGCTTTCAACTAAGCTCCATATAAGCTGCTTAGATTGTTTTCATTCTTTTGGATTTAGAAATATCATGCTCAAAGTTGCCATCATGCAACCTTATTTCCTGCCTTATATTGGTTATTTTCAGCTGATTAATGCCGTAGATGAATTTATTTTGTACGACGATGTGAATTATATTAAAAAAGGATGGATCAACCGAAATAATGTATTACTAAGCGGAAAAGCAAGCCTTTTCACCATTCCTTTAAAGGAAGCCAGTCAAAACAAATTAATTAATGAAATTGAGATTAGTCAGGAAGGTAATTGGCAGAATAAATTACTAAAAACTATTGAGCAGAGCTACAAAAAATCACCTCAATTCGATGAGTTCTTCCCAATTTTGACCAAAATTATTCATTATGGAGAGACTAATATTTCAACTTATATTCTCCATTCAATTGTTCAAATTTGTAACTATTTGGAAATCAATACCACAATAATTCCCAGTTCATCCGTTTTTAATAATGTTGAACTAAAAGCACAAAATAGAATTATTGATATTTGTAAAAAGAAGCAAGCTACGCAATACATCAACCCTATTGGAGGTACTGAGCTTTATCAAAAGGAAAATTTTGACAAGGAAAACATTATGCTTAATTTTATCAAAACTAAACCTATACAATACACTCAATTTTCCAATGAATTTGTTCCATATCTATCTATTATTGATTCGATAATGTTTAATGATAAGGCAATCTTAAAAAAACTGTTAAATGAGTATGAACTAATCTAAAATATGGCAAAAGTAATTATTTTTGGCACTACCCTATCGGCAGAACTTGCTCACTTTTATTTGAAGCACGATTCTGAACATGAAGTGGTTGCTTTTACGGTTGAAAAAGAATATCAAAAAGAAACTGAATATAAAAACCTGCCAGTAGTGGCTTGGGAAGAAATTGCAAGCTACTATCCTCCTGATAAATTTATGCTTTTTGCACCGATTACAGAGCGCCAAATGAACAGAGTTAGAGAGCGAATCTATAATGAGGGCAAAGAAAAAGGCTACAATTTTATAAGTTATATTTCGAGTAAAGCTACCCTATTTCCTGAAGCTCAAATTGGTGAAAATTGTTTCATTTTGGAAGACAATACCATTCAACCCTTTACCACAATTGGCAATAATTGTGTATTATGGAGTGGCAATCATATTGGCCATCATGGTGTTATTAAAGACCATGTGTTTTTTACCTCTCATGTGGTACTTTCCGGCCGATGTATTGTGGGTAATAACTGTTTTATTGGAGTAAATGCTACCATCCGTGATGGCTGCGAATTGGGTGAAGGCACGCTTGTGGCAATGGGAGCTAATCTTACCAAACAAAAAACCGAACCTTGGTCTATTTGGAAAGGTAACCCTGCCGAACCTGCCAAAATATCTAGCAAAGACATTAAAATATAATATGAATTGGGTAAAAAAAGGCTTAATATATAAGTCAGACGGTGCTTTCGAATGGAATAAGACCCATGCCCATGTATTATGTGCCGATCAGGTGAATGAAGAAACTTTAAGAATTTATTATTCCGCAAGAGATGAAAAAGGCCGTTGCCAAGCTTCCTTTTTAGACCTAGATAGAAATGATTTATCAAAAATTAAATACATTCATAATCAGCCCATTTTAGCATTGGGTAAAAAAGGTACATTTGACGATTGTGGCATTATGCCTACCTGGTTATTAAACCATCCAAGCGGGCAAAAATGGCTTTATTATATCGGCTGGACGGTCCGGAATACAATCCCCTATCATAATTCGATAGGTTTGGCTATCAGCGATGACGGAGTCAATTTCACCAAAAAATTTGAAGGGCCTTTGATTCATACTATTGCTACCGAGCCTTATTTCAGTGGTTCGGCTAGTATTCTTTATGATCAAGGTATTTTCAAAATTTGGTATTTGAATTGTACACATTGGTATGAAGCCGCAGATGGTAAAATGGAACCTTGTTACCATATTAAATATGCTGAGTCGCAAGATGGAATCTATTGGGATAGGAAAGGCATCGTTGCTATTGATTATAAAAATGAGGTAGAGGGTGGTATCTCGAGACCCTCCGTTTTAATTGAAGGTGGCCTTTATAAAATGTGGTATTCATATCGGGCAATTGACGATTATCGTGATAATATTGAAAGAAGTTATCGAATAGGATATGCTGAATCAAACGATGGTATCAATTGGGAAAGGAAAGATGAAGAATCGGGCATTGATGTTTCGTCGGAAGGGTGGGATTCCAAAATGATTGAATACCCATTGATAATCAATCAGTTAGATAAAAAAATAATGTTTTATAATGGCAATGGATTTGGGGCATCTGGATTTGGCTATGCCGAAATAAATTAAATACAACTAGAATGGTAAATATTGAGGAGTTTAAAAAAACTGGATTTCAATTAGTTAAAGGTCTTTTTGACAAGTCAGAGGTTGATATTATTCGAATAGAAGCACAAGAGATATTTAAAAGACAAATGCGGCAAATTGGTATCAATGTAAACGACATTGATAGCGAAGAAACGTTTAATAAAAAGTTATTTCAATTATTTAATGAAAGGCCCGACCTTATCGTGTCGTCAGGCAAGCATATTCAGCACCTGATTTCATTGCATAAATTATCTTTAGACAATAGAATCACTGATTTATTGAAAGAACTAGGATTCGGCTTTCCAAATATTTGTACTCGCCCAGTAATGTTTTTCAACGCAAAGAAAATGGCGAAAAAACAAGTTTATTGGAAAACAGACCCTCATCAAGACTGGCGAAGCATGCAAGGCTCTCTCAATTCTATGGTAGTTTGGGTAGCACTTTGTGATATTGATATATCATTGGGTGCTTTAGAAGTGATA
>JAZKGO010000055.1:5264-7198 GCA_040385875.1 Bacteroidota bacterium | reverse complement strand
TTGCAAATCTTTGTCAAAAACCATCAAGCCAATTTCAGGATTTTGAATAGCATTTCTCTCTAAAGTGGTCATTCTTGGGATTAATAAGCCTTTATCAGTGCTTTTAATGTCCAATTGTGCGGAGGAATGCGGGGCCGAATTATCGGAATTGATGCCCACTTGTGCAGAAAGTGAGTTGATTGAGAGTACAAAAGTAATGAGGAGTAGAATTGGATTCTTCATTGAAATAAAAAGTTTGGTTCAGATTGAAAAATTACTTTAGAGTGTTTTCACAAAAATAGATAATTGATTAGAAATATACAAATGGATTCAATTTAAAAATTCATCACCGCTTCTCTAATCCTTACACATTTCTCCAAAAGGGCTTCCAGTTTGTCTAATGGCAACATATTAGCTCCATCACTTTTGGCAACAGCAGGGTTAGGATGGGTCTCAATAAATAAGCCATTAGCTCCTACAGCGATGGCTGCTTTGGCAATGGTCTCAATCATGGCTGGGTTGCCACCCGTCACGCCAGAGCTTTGGTTTGGTTTTTGTAAACTATGGGTACAATCCATCACCACAGGTACTCCATGTGCCTGCATATCAGGTATATTGCGATAGTCCACTATCAAGTCGCCATAGCCAAATGAGTTGCCTCGATCGGTTAAGAATACGGTTGCATTTGGGTTTTCTTGTAAAACTTTCTCCACTGCAAAAGCCATTCCATGCCCGGCCATAAACTGCCCTTTTTTGATATTTACGGCACATCCAGTGCGTGCGGCAGCAGCCAAAAGTTCCGTTTGTCGACATAAGAAAGCGGGTATTTGCAACACATCAACGGCCTCAGCGGCCATAGCCGCTTCATGGCTTTCGTGAATATCTGTGACTGTGGGTAAGTCGAAATGTGCCCCAATTTCTTTTAAAATACTCAGACTCAACTCATCACCAATGCCTGTAAAGGAATCGATTTTGGTTCGATTGGCTTTGCGATAGCTGCCTTTAAAAATATAAGGTATGCCAAACTGATCTGTCAAAGCTTTAATTTTCTCAGCAATTTCAAAAGCTAAATCACGGCTCTCGATGGCACAAGAGCCTGCCATCAGAAAGAACTGACCTGTTTCAGTATGTTTTAGTTTGGGGATATTCATTATTATCATGTCTTGCTGACGAAGGAAGCATCTTGTTAATTTTGAAACGAAATTATAAAGTCAAACGAGATCCTTCGTATCTCAGGATGACAATAAGGCCTAAATAATATTCACCTCAGTTTGCAGTTTTATTCCGAATTTCTCCAAAATAGATTGTTGGATTTTTTCAGATAAATATTTGATTTCCAGGCCAGTACCATTTCCATAATTCACCAGCACCAAAGCTTGTTTAACATGCACACCAATGTTCCCTTCTCGGAAGCCTTTCCAACCAGCTTTTTCGATTAACCATCCAGCGGGCACTTTTACCGTTTCTGTATTGATAGGATAGGAGGGAATCTCTTCAAATTCGGCTTTTAATTTTTCGAATTGAGTAGTAGAAATCTCAGGATTTTTGAAAAAACTTCCTGCATTGCCAATCTCAGCAGGATTGGGAAGTTTACTCTGTCGAATGCTCACCACTGCATCAGAAATGGCTTTTATAGACAATTCACTCACTTTATTTTCTGCCAAAGTTTGCTGGATAGCCCCATATTCTATATTGAATTTTGGGTTTTTGGCCAATTTCAAGGTAATAGACAGTACCACATATTTGTCTTTGGCCTCGTTTTTGAAAACACTCTCCCGATAGCCAAATTGACAGTCATTTTTATCAAATACATGCACCTCGCCTGTTGGAATATTCAGGGCTTTCACTTCGTGAATACTGTCTTTTATTTCCACCCCATACGCTCCAATATTTTGCAAAGGAGCTGCCCCAACTGATCCTGGGATCAACGAAAGGTTTTCAATCCCTCCCCAATT
>JAZKGO010000055.1:0-5164 GCA_040385875.1 Bacteroidota bacterium | reverse complement strand
GTTTTCTTGGATATGCATAAATATTTATGTGGTATTTGCGATTTTTCAAGCGCAAATTTACAATAATTCGTTTATAGCTTGTCAATCATTTGGATTATAAATTCAATAGTTCGATTTTTGTAAAACTAATTTTAATTGATGCAAAAACTCATTTATTTTTTGCTGGTAATTGTTTTGCTAGCTTGCGGCAAAAAATATGTACCTGTTTCTGAAAAAAAGCAAGAAACGAACACTGAATATTCGGAAGATTTATCAGAGTTTAGAGATTTGTTGACCGAAAATTCAAATGTGAAAACAATCCCAGTTGATAATATAAATCCACCACCAATTACTACTGAGCCTTTGTATATCAATGATAAAATTGATGCTTTGCTCAAAGAAAGAACCGAAAAAAACAAAGGTATTAAATATGCCAATGGCTACAGAATTCAACTTTATGTGGGCCGTGAGCGCAAAGTGGTGGATGAGGCCAAAATTTATATCTATCAAACATTTCCCAATATAAACCCCTACCTTACTTATAGCCTGCCGATGTACAAACTAAAAATCGGAGATTTCTTGACCAGAAATGATGCTGAAAGGTTTTTGAATCAGCTGAAAGACCTTTATCCAGAAGCCATTATTGTGCCTGAAAAAATAGACATCAAAAAGAGTTTTATGAAAGAGTAGACTGCTGATTTCAAAGCTGTGTTTTGAAAAAAGTAACCCAATTTTTCAAAAATTTAGATTATAATTGTATTAAATATAGTAAAATCATTTTTTTTTTAGAAACGTACTTCCTCTAAAATGACCACAAAATCCATTCTCACAATCTTTTTATTGCTATTTATTTCATTTCAAATTTTCGCACAAAATATTCCACCAGGACCGGCCAACTTTAGGGTTACGGCTACTGAATGTGGGAAGATTTCTTTGGCTTGGGATGATTATCCAAGTGGGGTGGAGGAAACAGAGTATCAGATTTTTAGGTCTGATGACCCAAATGGTCTTAATTTTACTCAGTTAAGTTATATTAATGCAAATGTTTTACAATTTTTAGATCAATCCTATTTTTTGGATGCCAGTAAAACCTATCAATATAAAGTCAGAAGTTTAATAAATAACTCATATTCAGAATATAGCTCGATTATTTCAACAAATTTTACTTGTGATATTCCACAAAATTTGACAATAACTAGTGCGGAATGTGGATCTGTAAGTATTTCTTGGAGCCCAATCACAAATCCTGACTTGAGTGGTTACACTATTTATAAGTTTGTTTCAACTGGTGGAACCAGCGGCTATTATAATAATTTTGCAACTGTTGGTAAAACTGTAAATAGTTATACTGACCAGAATGATGATATCGGAAGTGGAATTAAAGAATATAAAATCAAGGCAAGATTCAATAATGAAACAATTTCAAACTTTAGCAATACAGCTACTTCAAATTCAATAAATTGCCCTACCCCGATTGGTTTGCATGTTACAAACTCAACATGTGGGCAAATAAGTTTGACATGGGATGATTTTCCTGCTGGAATAAATGAAAATGGTTATAAGATTTGGCGTTATCAGCAAAATCAAAATTCATACAATGCAGTAGTAGTTGGTACAGTACCTGCAAATACAACTACTTTTATTGATAACGGCCCAAATCATTTTACCTATTTAAAGCCAAATACAAATTATATATATATTATTGAAGCTAAATTCAACAATTCTTACTCGCCAAAAAGCAATGAAGTTTTGGCTAGTTTTAGCTGTCCGGTTCCTACTGGTTTAATAGTAGAAAGTTCAAAATGTGGTGAAATAAACTTGAAATGGGATGATATAGCGGGGAATATCGAAGAATCAAGATACACTATTTATAGAAGAGAAAGGTTGGATGGCGATTATAGATTGATTGGATATGTAAATCCTAATGTTTTGTCATTTAAGGATACTGGAGGCTCCGATGTTTTCCTTTCATCAAATACATATTTTTATAAAATTAGTGCAAATTTCAGCACTACAGAAAGTGAATATTCAAATATAGTTTCTTCTAGTTTCGTATGTCCTATTCCGGATGGAATACAACTTTCAAATCCGAATTGCGAAAATGTTACAGTAACTTGGAATGACCTGCCCGCAGGTATAAATGAAACAGGCTATGAAATATATAGGTCAAGCCCGGCCTATCCAGAATACTATCGATTAGGTACATTAGGTGCCAACGTTCTTTCCTTTTTAGATGAAGGACAGCACCTCGATGGAACGGATTATACTTACAAAATTAAGGCAAAATTTGGTGCAGCCCTCTCAGATTTTAGCGAGCCTAATACCATAAATTACAATTGTAATTCACCCTCAAATTTTAGGATTGCTTCTACAGAGTGTGGCAAAATTCAGTTGGCTTGGGACGATTACAACAATAATCTAAATGAATATCAATATATTATTTCTCGTTCAGAAACAATAAATGGATATTATAGCGAAATTGCTACAATCAATGCAAATACATTAACTTATACTGATAACTATTATTTGAGCGGAGGTATTTTGTATTATTATAAAATAAAAGCCAGGTTTGGATACAATATTGTTTCAGAATTAAGTGCGGCAATTAATGGAAGTTTCTCATGCCCTACACCAACTGGATTACAAATTGTTTCATCTGATTGCGGTGTTGTGAATTTAACTTGGAATGACCTTCCTTCTGAATATCAGGAAAGTGGATATTCAATATTTAAATATGAAGGAGATAATATTTTCAATCCACGGAGAATTGGTGAGTTACTAGCCAATACAACATCTTTTGCAGACACTGGTTTTAATGCGAGTTCTGGCTTTTCAAAAGCAAATACTGTTTATTTTTACTTTATTGCTGCCAATTTTGGCAATACATTTACACCAAAAAGCAATACCGTTAGTGGTAGTTTCAGTTGCCCAACCCCCGCCAGCCCTAGCTATGTTTCAAGCACATGTGGCAATATCAAAATCAGCTGGGCAGACTTTCCACAAAATTATTCCGAATCAGGTTTCGAAATTTTTAGAGCTACAGCGGCTAATGGATATTATGGTAAAGTAGGGCAAGTTGGTGCAAATATTTTTGAATTTGAAGATACAAATAATACAAATTATTCATCTGAAAGATTTTACGAAAATCAAGAGTATTTCTATAAAATAAAAGGCTTGTTTAATAGCAATACTACCGAGTTAAGTATTGGCAATACTCAGGGGAGTTTTAATTGTTTACCCCCTCAAAATCTGAGAGTTACAAATATCAATATCTCTGGCGTTACCCTTGCTTGGGATGCAGGCAACCCGCCCAGTTCATTACAAGCCTATTGGATTGAACGAGCAGAAAATTTAGAATTTGAAAATTTTGAACATGAAGGAAGTGTAAATGGTAATACCTATACATTTACGCATAATGATTATTTTGAAGATGGAAAAAAATATTATTATAGAGTTCAATGGTTAACAAATAGATCAGTGTTTTCTGGGTATTCAAATATTGTTGAATTCACCTATTCCGCTGGCCCTAAGTTCGATGGGGTAACAATTCAAAATGCTCAAATTGAAACGGCAAATTGTAATGGCGTACTTTTAAAGTGGGACGACCTTCCTGCCAATTTACCAGAAACAAGTTATTCAGTTTTTCGAACCTCAAAACCATATTATAGTGAAAGTTTAGAAATTAGAAAGATAGCAGATTTACCTGCAAATACAACTTCCTATTTTGATGTAGGTACTGCCCCAATTAATGAACTATTGTTTGGCCAGCCTTTAGAATATTACATAGTAGCAAATATGTCTAATTCACTTAATAAAATTGAAAGTACACATCTTTCTACCACAATTTATTGTGGTAATGATATTATTCTTACTACTTCACAAAGTCAAAATTGTGACCCCATTGTATTGAATTGGACCGATTTGGGTCCAAATTTTGAAGAAACGAAATTTACAATACATAGAAAAAATGAAGCCGAAGAAAATTTTAGATGGATTGGTGAAGTAAACGCTAATGTTTTTACCTATACTGACAATTATTCTCAATATATAAAATCAAATGAAAATATAAAATATAAAATAATTGGTGTAAAAAATTATATCGAATCAAAAGCAAGTAATGAACTTTCGGTAGTGCCTACTTGCCCAATTGTATATAATTTAGTGACTAGTGCAACATGCAATGGAATAGAACTTAGTTGGGACGATTTGCCATCTGGAACTACAGAAAATGGATTTCGTATTTATCGAAGTTTGAATAATAATGAAAGTGAATTTGAATATATTGATTTTGTACAAGCAAATACTTTGTCATATTTGGATATTAAAGAAACATTAGATAAAAAAACCTATTATTATAAAATTGCTGCAGTAAAATCTAATTTTATTATGGGATTTAGCAATACGGTTTCAACTCAAATTAATTGCTATCAAGTACCTATTATTTCAGTTTCAAATACTTCTTGTGGTAAAATAACATTAGCTTGGTCCAATAATAACCCAAATGAACCAAGTGCTTTTCAATTGTACAGGTCTACTGATGGTCAAAATGGCGAATATAAACCGGTTTATAGCAAAACGTATCCATCCTATCAGAATAATTCTCATGCAGATGCTGCGGGTGACCTAATACCTTATGGTTATGGAAATACTGTTCCTCTATGGTTATCTTCCAATACCGATTATTTTTATAAAGTTGTGCAACAAATAGGAAATGTATTTATTGAAAGTAATGTGATAGCTGGTCAATTTATTTGCCCAAATGTTCCAACAGGTCTGCAAGTAAGTTCTATTAACTGTAATTCGGTTGATTTATCTTGGAATCCTTCTGACGGTCATGGAAAGAATAGTTCTGGCTATGAGGTATTTAGGTCAGATAATGGCATAAATGGTGAATATATTAAGCAATATAATTTCTCAAATTATCTTGGAAAAACTTCTTTTAAAGATTATCCAGATATAAATTATTCAGAACTTGTGCCAGGCAAAACTTATTATTATAAAATTCGCTTTTACTTAGATTTTATTGGTAGCCAATTTACGGCACCCGTTGAAGTGAAATTGGGTACAAATATGCAAACAGCCCAATCCGGCCAATGGAACGACCCGGCCATTTGGTCCTGCGGCCGCATACCCACAAGCCTTGATGAAATATTGATTAACAATGGTCACACAATTACAATTGGCA
>JAZKGO010000054.1:26554-29467 GCA_040385875.1 Bacteroidota bacterium | reverse complement strand
AACGATTTTCTCCAAAAAGCTCAATACACGCCGATTATAGATGTGCGTAGCCCTGGCGAGTTTGAAAAGGCTCACATACCAGGAGCCATAAATATTCCATTATTTGAAAATGGAGAGCGTGCAAAAGTTGGTACTCGATATAAACAAGTTGGCAAAGATTCCGCAGTACTTTTAGGATTAGAGTTAGTAGGCCCAAAATTGGCTGATTTTGTTAAAAAAGTAAAAAAAGTAGCTCCAGATAAGAAAGTTTTAGTGCACTGCTGGCGTGGAGGCATGCGTTCAGGGAGCTTTGCTTGGTTATTAGAATTAGCTGGATTTGAAGTAAATATATTGGCTGGTGGCTACAAAGCTTATCGTAATTTGGTTTTAGAATTTTTTGAGAAACCTTTCAATCTCATTGTTTTGGGAGGAAAAACAGGTTCAGCAAAAACAGAAACTTTGTACGAATTAGCCAAATTAGGAGAGCAAATAATTGATTTAGAAGGTATTGCGAATCATAAAGGCTCCGCTTTTGGTGCAATTGGGCAGCATTCACAGCCAAGCTCGGAATATTTCGAAAACCTACTCTTCAATGAATTATTATTACTGAACAGTCAAAAACGGATTTGGATTGAAGACGAAAGTAAAAATATTGGAAATTGTAATATTCCTGAAAAATTATGGCAACAAATCCGCAGTTCGCAAGTTATATTCTTAGATATTAAAGCAGAGGCACGAATTCCTTTTTTAGTAGAGAAATATGCCCAAGCTGGTTTTGATGTGGAATTGCAGGAATCATTGAATAGAATACAAAAGCGATTGGGTGGCCAGCAATTTAAGGAAGCATCCATGGCTTTAAGTTCAAAAAACTATGCCGAAGTGGCAAGAATTACCTTGGAATATTACGATAAATGGTACTTAATGGGCTTGCATAAGCGAGACCAAAGTTTGGTTTATCAAATTGACACAGAAACCAATAACCCATTATTGAATGCAAAAGCGTTAATTGAATTTGCAGATTCAAAACTAACTTAATCTATTTTGTCGATTATTCTATTCAAAAAGCAGAATTATAGACAGGAATAATATTTTTTTTCCCCAAATTTGTTCGTTAAAAACAATTATTTCAATTTTTAAAACATCTATGAAAAAATACATTGCTTCTATTATTGCAATTTTACTTTTGCCAAAACTATCCATTTTTTCGCAAGCACCTGATGAAACCCGTTTTACCAAAGTTGAGCTGGCCTCAAAATTAGATGAGCCCATGGAGCTTACATGCCTTAATGATGGCAGAGTGCTTTTTATCGAAAGAAAAGGGGCTTTAAAGCAATATGATCCAAATACTGGTGCAATCAAAACGTTAGCAACAATCCCAGTAAACACCAAATATACTAATGCAAAAGGCGTGAAACGTGAGGCGGAAGAAGGTTTGATGGGGCTTACCCACGACCCAAACTTTGATCAAAATCATTGGATCTATATGTATTATGCCGATGTGGAAGAGAAAAAACATACACTTGCCCGCTGGGAATTGAAAGGTGAAACATTAGTGGCGGATTCAAAAAAAATAATGCTAGATGTGCCTCAGCAGCGTGAAGAATGTTGCCATACAGGTGGTGGGATGACTTGGGACAAATCAGGAAACTTGTATTTGACAACAGGCAATAATACTTCAAATAGCGGTACACCTGGCTATGCCAACTTGGACGAACGTAAGGGCTGGGAAAACTGGGACGACCAAAGAGGAGCAGGAAATACCAACGATTTGCGTGGTAAAATATTGAGAATCAAGCCCGAAGCAAATGGAGGTTATTCAATACCTTCGGGAAATTTATATTCTATTTTGCCAAATAATGGCGACGGTTTAGTAAAAAAAGAAATCTATACAATGGGTTCACGTAACGCTTGGCGCCCAACTATTGACAGCAAAACAGGTTATTTGTATTGGGGTGAAGTAGGTCCTGATGCCTCAGCTGACAGTGAGCAGGGCCCAAAAGGATATGACGAATTCAATCAGGCAAAAGGCCCTAGCAACTTTGGTTGGCCGTATTTTATTGGGAATAATCAAGCTTACCCAGACTGGGATTTTGAGACCAACAAACTGATTCCAAATTCGAAACAAGATCCTAATCATATTGTAAATAACTCGCCCAATAATACAGGTTTGAAAAATCTTCCTCCTGCTGTTCCTGCATTTATTTGGTATCCTTACGGTATTTCAGAGGAATTCCCATTGGTAGGAGCCTCTGGTAGAAGTGCTACTGGTGGCCCAGTATTTAGAAAGGCTAATTTTCCAAAAGGACAGCGAATTTTCCCAGAATATTATGAGGGCAAATGGCTTATAGTGGAGTTTATGCGAGGTTGGATTATGGCTATTACAATGGATGAAAACGGCAATTATAAATCAATGGAACGTTTTATGCCAAACACTGATTTTGGCTCGGCAATCGATATGGATTTTGCCCCTGATGGCGACTTGTATGTTTTAGAATATGGCTCGGCTTGGTTCCGAGGAAACGACAATGCCAAATTAGTAAAAGTTGAATATAATTCTGGTAATAGAATGCCAAAAGTGGTTACGACGGCTGATAATTATTCAGGTGCAGTGCCTCTAAAGGTTAATTTCTCCTCAAAAGGAACGGTTGATCCTGATGGGGATAAGCTAAGTTATGTATGGGATATTGAGGGGAAAAAAGGCAAAATCAAATCAGCAAAAACGGCTAATTTGAATTATACTTTTTTAAATTCAGGCATTTATAATGTAACATTGACGGTAAAAGATGGAAAAGGAGAAGAAAACTCAGAATCATTTGAGGTGATTGTAGGCAATGAGCCGCCAAAAGTGGCTTTGAATATCAAAAATGGCAACAAAACATTCTATTTCCCCAATAAAAAACTAGACTATGAAGTGGAAGTAGTGGATAGAGAGGA
>JAZKGO010000054.1:0-26454 GCA_040385875.1 Bacteroidota bacterium | reverse complement strand
GAATTTATTTTGAACATTAACGAGCCAAAATCAACTGCTTCGTTACCAACAAAAGGCAATTTTGAAACGAAAGTTCCTAAAGATCAAAAAGGCCCTAATGGCTCTTATATCATTCGTGCAGCTTACAAAGATAAAGGTTCTAAAACCATGAAATCGTTGGCAACTGAGGATATTTTAGTGTTAAGAAATCCGATATTGAATCCAGAATTAGCCGATGTTTCTAAGGGAACTAATTTGGTCATTACTCCAGGTCGATCTTTTTCAATGATTGGCAACAATTCATACTTGGGTTATAAAAATATTGATCTTAGCAACATTTCTGAGATTGAAGTATCTGCTAGTGCCCAAACTAGAGTGGGCGCCGCTGGAGGAGTAATTGAATTACGCAAAGGAGCAATTGATGGGCCTATTATTGGCACTTCAGACAAAATTGTGCCACAAGATTTCAGACAAGGTCCGCCACCAGCAGCAGCTACGCCTACTCCAGGAACAACTGCCACCGCAACCCCACCGCCAGCACAACCACGTAGACAAGGTGGTAGTAAATTAAAAATTGCAATTCCAGCCAATACCGGGCAGTCAGATATTTATTTTGTATTCAAAAACGAAGAAGCAAAAGAAAAACAAAACATCATGTCAGTTTCTGCCATTGAGTTTAAAAGTGGCGAATAGCTATTAAACAACTATTTAATAGTAGTTATGAGCAGATTTTAATAATTTAGTAGGGACGCTCCTTGTGGGCGTCCCTTTTTATTTTCAAATAAATGATAAATTTTTTTCAGCAAAATATTTCGGTAAATTCTTCCCACTTAGATCAAATGAACCATGTAAACAATGTGGTGTATTTGCAGTGGGTTCAAGATGTTTCAGAGGCACATTGGATGGCGGTGGCTACCCCCCATATATTAGAGAAGTATTATTGGGTGGCTCTACGACATGAAATAGATTATAAAAGTCAAGCTTATTTAGGAGACGAACTGTTGGTGAAAACTCATTTGAAAGAATATGGTGGAGTGCGCTCGAAAAGAGCTGTTCAGATCTATCGAAAGGCTGATAATCAATTGATCATGGAATCCCTGACCACTTGGATCTTGATGTCGGCCAGTACAAATAAGCCCACTCGAATCTCAGAAGAGATGATTCAGCTTTTCCCTTTAATTACGAGTTAAGTCAAATTTTAAAAATCAACAATCTATACTTTTCAAATCTGAGTACATCAGCGGGCATTTTTCTATCCAAAAAACTAGAATATTCCCTTATTTTTTTGACCTATTTTTAGACCTAAAATATTTATTTTATGGTTCCTGCATTTCATAAATATTTATATACTTTTGCTATTCTAAATACAGTATTCTGTATATAAAAAATTATTTACATCATTTAACCAAAAATCAAAATGAAACCAATTAGATTACTCTCACTGCTATTATTACTAGGGGTATTTTTTCTTTCTTGTGAGAAAGAAGAACTATCAAGAACTTCCAAAAACAAAAAGCATTCTAGTTTAAGAACTACTGCTGCCGAATGTGCCTGTGTGGTGAGTAACCATCATGACGAAACAATACTTACCTATAGCTATGATAGGGGAGTAATAGTAGAAGTTTGGAATGATGAAACTACTATTTATTACAGAGCCTACAGGTATGATCTAAATGCCAATAATGCCAATAATATGGTTCATATTGGAGCCCTTTATTTAGATGGAAGTTTGGTAGCTTTAGTGCCGACATCCCCTAATGTTTATAATTGGACTAAATCGGCTGTAGGCTTGAATACTTGCGATCATGTTTCAACTGGTCTAAAATTTGATGGCGTAAGCGGTAATGGCCCCGCCACACCAATTGTTGTAACATTAGATTATACTGTTGCCAAACTTTGCATAACCCAACAATGTACTTATACTTATGATACTGGCTTTGGTGGCTCAACTAGTGGTGCTGGCCCAGCTTGGTGGTACTCATATGCTGCTAGTGATGGTTCGCAGCCAGTTTATGCTGGTCAAACTAAATTGGCTGGTAGTGTTACCATTGACGGATCAGGCAATTATACCATTACCTTAGCATCTGGTTGGTCATTAAAGTCTGGTGAATCAGAGTCCGTGAAAATTCAAGGTTATGATGTATTGCCAAGCTCAAGACCAGCAGCTGGTCAATTCTCTGGCCCTTCAAGCTATAAAGGGACAAGTCTTACAGGTTCGGTATCACCAAAACCTTATTATGTTATTCATTTAGATTTGCAAGAATGCCATTTAGACTAATAATGAAATAAAAAGTACAAAAAAGGGCGTCATTAGGCGCTCTTTTTTTGTTGAATGAAGTTTGATTTAATTCGATTTCTCAAAATAAATGTTCTGAGATTTTCTTTTGTAGGCTTCAAAATACGTTAAGATGGTCGCATTCAATTCATAATCCGAAGCTTTCAAAATATATTCAGTGCTAATATTTTTATCGGCATTCAAATAAGCTAGAAAGTTATCTAATTCTTTGCCTTTCAGCCCCGTCAATCTATTGACTAATTTTTGATTCAAACGCCAATCTGCATAGAATTTATATCGGTTTTGTTGGATCAAAAAGTCCGCTTTGCGATGGTCTTTCCCGCTAGTGCTGAAATAATCATAGATAGCATCAATAGAAATACCTGCACCACCCGCTCCAGAAGTAGTATTGGTCGAAAGCAAAGAACCCGCCTCAAATTTTCCATTATTGGGGTTTTCCTCTAATAATTCTTTGATCTCACGCTTCATTTGCTCTGTTTTTTTACCAAACACCTCTACCTCCTCTAGCTGAGTAACATAGGTGGGGTCGGTGCTAAGTGCAAAAGTGGTATCCTTGGTAATATTTTTGCAAATAAACGAACTTGAATAATAACCCTTGGCCGTAATATTTACAGAGTCGCCAGGCATAGCCCAAATAAAAAATAAGCCCCTCTCATTAGTCGTGGAGCCCGCCTTGGCATTATAATTGTAGATTCGTGCCGCTTTTATTCCTTTATGACTGTCTTTATCTTCAATTTTCCCGATGATATATATTTTCCCTTGTCCAAAACTTTGGTAACAAAAGATAGACAACAATAGGGTGAATAATCTCATTGATAATAGGCCTTTAGAATTAGAATTATGGTAAATCTTAGTGAGATTTTTAATCTAAATATCTACAAATTTACCTTAAAAATAGGCTAGCTAGTCAAAAATTCATTCATTCAATTTACCATTCGTCAAATATTAAGCATTTTTAACACTAAAACAGCCTTTTCGACATAAAAATTGGTTGTTTTCAAAGCATTTTGGTAATTTTGAGATTCATTTACACAACAAACAAATTTATTTTAGGATGACGAATTCAATTAAAGTTATTTTATTGGTAACGGTTATAGGTACTACCTTTAATTTGATTGCCCAGGAAGCTCAACCATTCAATGGGAATACCCGGTTTGAGCAGCTAGATAAAATTTTACCAACCCCCAACACCTACCGTACTGCCTCTGGTGCACCCGGGAAAGATTATTTTCAAAATCGTGCCGACTATGATATAAAAGCGGAATTGGATGAGAAAAACAACAAAATTATTGGTTCTGAAACCGTAACCTTTTATAACCAAAGCCCTGATGTACTTACTTATATGTGGCTCCAATTGGATCAAAACATTTTTGAGAAAAACAATACAACCTCAGCAATATCCATTGGAGGAATTGATAAAGTGAATTTTAATAGCACACCAGACAATCCAAACTTTCAAGATGGCAAAGATTATGGTTATAAAATTACCAGTGTGAAAGATAAATCGGGCAATAAATTGCGATTTACTGTAAATCAGACAATGATGCGAGTGGAACTTCCAACACCTTTGAGTCCTGGGCAGTCATTCATTTTTTCGGTAGATTGGAATTATTTGATTACTGAATATTATGGTCGCTCAGGTTATGAATTTTTCCCCAAAGATGGAAATTACAATTATAATATTGCACATTGGTTTCCTCGAATGTGTGCTTACAATGATGTAAATGGCTGGCAACATAAGCAATTTTTAGGTCAAGGAGAGTTCACACTGATTTTTGGCAACTATAAAGTGGCCATTACAGTACCCAACGACCATATTGTGGGTGCCACTGGCGAATTGCAAAATATGAATCAAGTACTTAGCGCCACTCAAATTAAACGCTTAGAAAAGGCTAAAACGGCTGGTGAACCTGTTTTGATTGTTACACAGGCCGAAGCGGAAAAAGCAGAGTTGGGCAATCCTACAGGTAAAAAAACCTGGATTTACAAAGCCGATAATGTAAGAGATTTTGCTTTTGCCAGCTCAAGAAAATACATTTGGGATGCCATGCAAGTAGAAGTAGAGGGTAAAAAAACCTGGGCTATGTCGCTCTATCCGAAAGAAGGCAATCCTCTTTGGGAAAAGTATTCCACCTATACCGTAGCTCACACTTTAAAGTCCTATTCAAAAAGAACCATTGCTTATCCTTATCCGGTTGCCTATTCTGTACACAGTGTATCTGGCGGAGGCATGGAATACCCAATGATATCGTTTAATGGAGGCCGCCCTGAGGCTGATGGCACTTATAGCGAAGCCACTAAGTGGGGTATGATTGGCGTGATTATTCATGAGGTGGGTCATAATTTTTTCCCAATGATTGTAAATTCAGACGAACGTCAATGGACTTGGATGGATGAGGGTTTAAATACTTTTTGTGAGTATTTGGCTTCTCAAGAGTTTGACAGAGATTGGGAATTTAAAAGGGGGGATGCTCAATACATTGTGCCCTATATGAAAACTGACCCCACTCAACAAGTACCTATTATGACTAACTCAGAACAGGTGCTTAGTTTTGGTTCTAACGCCTATGCAAAGCCAGCTACCGCCTTAAATATTCTGAGAGAGACCGTAATGGGAAGAGAGCTTTTTGATTATGCATTTAAAGAATATGCACGCCGATGGGCATTTAAACAACCTATGCCCGCCGATTTCTTTAGAACGATGGAAGATGCATCAGGTGTGGATTTGGATTGGTTTTGGAAGGGCTGGTTTTATGGGGTAGAACCTGTGAATTTAAGTATTGAAAATGTAGAATGGTTTGCAGCAGATAAAAATGACCCTGTTATCAATAAAGCTGAAGAGAGAAAGGCTTATAATGCTACCAGAGAAACAATAAGTAATATCAGAAATCGGACCGATATACCACAAACAGAAGTGGAGAAAAATCCTAAATTAAAAGATTTTTATAGCACTTATGACAAATTTGAAGTGAAACCAGAAGACACCCGTTATCAAGAATACTTTAATATGACCCGCACAGATGAAGAAAAGGCCCTTTTGGAAAAAAACAAAAACTTTTATGTATTGAATATCAAAAATAAAGGAGGTTTGATTAGTCCTGTGATTTTGAAAATAGTATTTGAAGATGGTACGGAAGAAGTGGTGAGAATACCCGCTGAGATTTGGCGTTTTAACGATAAAGAAATTAAAAAGGTAATTCCTACAGACAAGAAAGTTGCCAAATGGATTATGGACCCATTTTTGGAAACTGCAGATATCGATACTTCTGACAATTCATTCCCAAAGGAACCAGAGCAACCAAGCCGCTTTCAAATATTTAAGCAAAAGGCTGGAACATCCATGAATCCTATGCAACGTGCCGCTCGGATGAATGGTGGCGTTGTACCTGGTGCCAAAAATTAAGCTTTCAATTTTAAAGGTTAGTAAAAATTTATAAAAAAAATCTGTTTCAAATTTTGAAACAGATTTTTTTGGTTTTTACTCAAAAGTATCATAAAAGGTTAGTATTTTCAATCAAAAAGCCAAACTCGGTTAGAAAGTTTGGCTTTTTAATTAACTTAAATTCGAACCTATTTTTTTGAAACTACTACTACATCCTCCACATCGGCTAGTATTTTGCCGCAATGCTCACATACAATAATTTTCTTTTTTTCTTTGATGTCTGCTTGACGTTGCGGAGGTACCATATTAAAGCAGCCGCCACAAGCACCCCTTTTTACTGTTACAATCGCTAAGCCATTTGAAGCATTCTCACGAATTTTTTCATAAGATTTGAGCAGCCTATCTTCTACATTTTTAAGTGCTTTTTCTCTTTGAGTCATTAACTTACCTTCATCACCCTCACTTTCAGCCACTATTACATCTAGTTCTTTTGCTTTTGAATCTAAATCTTTTTGCCTTTCACTCAAAATAGTTTCAGTACCAGCTATCTCATCCTTTTTCAAAGTCATTTTGAAGGCAGTCTCGTTAGCTCTTTTATCTGCTAGTTCCATTTCAAGTTCTTGCAATTCGATTTCTTTTGAAATCGCATCGTATTCACGATTATTGCGAACATTCATTTGCTGATCTTTGTACTTTACAACTAACTTTTCAGCTTCTTTTCTATTGTTTCGCTGCCTAGCTATTTCTTCTTCGAAAATTTCCAAATCAGCCTGATGCTTCCCTATTCTTGTTTGATATCCAACTATTTCATCTTCAAGATCTCTAACTTCTTCAGGCAAATCACCTCTAATTTTTCGAATTGAATCCAATTCCGAATCAATTGTTTGAAGTTTTAATAAACCCTCTAATTTTTGTGCAATTGTACTTTCTGCCATTTTTTAGTAATAATATTTTACAGGATTTGTTTGTGTTTCCGATAAAAGAGTTGCAAAATTACTAAATTTTTTTGATAAATAAAATTGTATTAAGTCTTTAGTAAATACTTCGCTTTCGTAATGGCCAATGTCTGCAATCAATATCTTACCCTCTGCATCAAAAAAATCATGGTATTTATAATCAGCTGTGATAAAAGCATCAGCCTTACATGTGATTGCATTTTTTAATAAGAAGCTTCCAGCTCCGCCACAAATTGCCACTTTTTTAATCATTTTTTCCCCAATTGGAGTATATTTAATTATTTCCAAACCCATTGAATCTTTTAAGTGCTTTAGAAAATCCACCTCATTCATTTCAAATGGCAATTCTCCAATGGCACCAGCACCAATCTCTTGGTTAAAATTTTCTAGTTTAGTTAAAAAATAGGAGACTTCTTCATAAGGATGAGAATTAAAAAGTGCATTTAAAATAGGGCTCTGTAAATGGATTGGCAAAATCACTTCTATTCTGACCTCTTCCATCTTCTCTGCAACATTAATTGTTCCAATAGCAGGATTTGCTCCTACTAATGGCTTGAATGTTCCAGTACCAATACTTGAGAAACTGCAATTTTCATAATTCCCAATTTTCCCCGCACCAGCCTCATAAAGTGATTCCAAAACGATGTCTTTTTTGATTTGAGGCACAAATACTGTCAATTTTAAAAGAGTGCTGGATTTTGGGCTTAAAATAGACAATTTATTGAGTCCAATTTTTTCAGCAATTTTCCAATTTACACCTCCAACAACGTGATCCAGATTAGTATGTATGGCGTAAATGGCTATATCATTTTTAATGGCATGGAGAATTGTTCTTTCAACATAATTATTACCATTTAGTTTTTTTAGCCCTTTAAAAACTATCGGATGATGGGCTATAATTAAATTGGCTCCCTTAATAATTGCTTCCTTAACAATTTCCTCAGTCACATCTAGAGATACGATTACCGCTGTTATCTCCCATTCCAATTTCCCGACAATTAGGCCAGAATTGTCATAGTCTTCTTGATAATTAAGCGGTGCCCATCTTTCAAGATAATCAGTAACTTCTTTAATTTTAGTCATACAAAATCAAATTGCAGTGTTATTAATTTTAATTCCGTATTTTTTTTCTAAAACTTTGATATGATGATGTTCATGGCCTACCAAAAACCAACAAACGGCTCTAGTTGATGCACTTAATTTATTCAAGATTCCAATTCTATCCAGAGCTTCTTCATCCATGCTTTTTAATAAACTAATTGACGAATCTCTAACAATTAAGTAATTTTTTAATAATAACTCAATCGAGGAGGTGTCAAACTTGGCATTTTTCACAAAATCGTTTTCATCGAACGGAAGTAATGCTTGTTTTTCACCCCTCGCAATGGAGAGTATTCTGTATTGCAATATTCTCTCAGTATCTGACATATGTCCCAAAACTTCTTTCAAAGACCATTTTTCTGGCTCATATCTATAAAATGAACCTGATTCAGATAAGTTTTGAAAAATATTTTTTATCATTGCCGATTGTAAAATTAATTGATTGATAGCTTCCTGACCATCAGCCCTTTCGATATAATTTGCAATATAAGTGCCGCTCGGATATTCATTTATTTGGGGTCTGTATATCATGATTTTGAATATTTTTTTAATTACTTCATTGTATTATTACAAAAATAACCTAATTTTGCATCACTTTTCAAAGAAACATAACTATTTAAGTAATGTCATTTGTGGAGAAATGGTTTGGTAGTTCAGTTGGTTAGAATACATGCCTGTCACGCATGGGGTCGCGGGTTCGAGTCCCGTCCAGACCGCCTCCTAAAAGCCTCACAATCAGTAGATTGTGAGGCTTTTTTATTGCGGTAGAGTTTAAACTTTAAGTACGGTTTAAACATGGTTTAAACATTTTACCTTAACTTAAACTGAAACCTTAACCTTTTATGTAAATATTGCAATCTCTAAAAAATATTACAATTTGCGAATTTTTTTTTTGGTAGAATATGATTATATTTTGAAAAAGACGCTGAAAAGTTACAAGTTGAAGCATATGTATTTTCAATTTTCCTACAGTTTCGATATTTACGGTTTAATAGAAAGTATGTATGTTAAGTTTAAAAGATACAATCTCCATTTAACAATCATGTATTTTAGGTGATTTTTGTTTCATGAAGAAGGAAACGAGCACAAAAAATTCGTAGTTTAAACTGATACTTCAACAATTATGATTTGCAAAGTTTTAAAAATTCTGGAAGCTTAGTTAAAGACGTGTTGACGGCTCCAAATATATTTATAATTGGATACTAATAATATTCATAATTGTGTTTGAATGAAATATTTATTTTCTGCAAAAAATTTTCTAATAAGCATAATGATTATTATATGACATAATTTGGTGTCCTTCCCTATATATTTTTGCTTCATAATAAGGAGTAAAAATATAAAGACCCGCTCAATTATACAATCAATACAAATTAATAATAGTTGCACTTAAATACTTATGAATAAAGCCGACGTGTAGTAACAGCTGTTGGGCTTTTTCTAAGAAAATTTTAGTATTTTTGGATAAAACAATTTGCTTTTAATAATGGCCACAAACAAGCATGCCACTATCCGATACCAAACACTCAATAAATGTTTTAGAAATGCAGGTCGTAAGTATTTTATTGATGACCTAATTGAAGCTTGCAATTTCGCAATTGAAGATTACTCTGGGAAAGAAGGAGGAATCAAAAAAAGGCAAATTTTTGAAGATATTAAATATATGGAAAGTGAACAAGGATGGAATATACCTTTGGAGCACTTGCGAGATGGACATAAAGTATATTATAAATATGCCGATTCAAATTTTTCTATAAATAATCAGCCTCTAAATGCTTCAGAAGAAAATAAATTAAAAGAAGCAATTATTACTTTATCCAGGTTTAAAGGTTTACCTCAGTTTGAATGGGTAGATGAAATTACAGCTAGGCTCGATTCAGGCTTAAAGCTTACAGCAGATAATAAAATTATTGATTTTGAACAAAATAAATACCTTAAAGGTGTTGAATTTTTCACTCCTATTTACGATGCCATTTTAAATAAGAAAGTAATTGAAATTGAATATAAAAGTTTTAAGATTAGTGAAAATCAAAAATTCATTTTACATCCATACTTTTTAAAACAATACAATAATAGATGGTATATTTTTGCCCTAAATGATACATCAAATCAAATAATTAATTTATCACTCGATAGAATTATTGAAATAAATGAGTTAAATATTCAATATCTTATAAATAAGTCAATTGACTTTAATGAATACTTTGAAGACTTAGTCGGTGTTACTTTAAGTAAGGAAGGAGTTGTACAAAATATTATATTGAAAGTTAGCAATCTACTTTTTCCGTACATACAAACTAAACCAATTCACGGATCACAAAAAGTGAAAGAACAAGGTGTATCGCATTCGTTTATTTCACTTGATTTGATTCCTAATTATGAACTGGAATCACTTATACTTTCTTATGGTGAAGGTGTGGAAATTCTACATCCTAGTTCGTTAAGAAATAAAATAAAAAAGAGAGTAGAATTAATAAATATCAATTATAAAAATTAATGCCCTAATAAGCTACATATAAAAGCATAAAATTTTCATCATGAATAAAATTGGATTTATAAATTTCAGGCGGTTCATAAATTTTGAACCAATAGAATATCATGGTATAACCTTCCTTGTTGGAAGAAATAATGCTGGCAAATCAACATTAGTCAAGGCCATACTTTTGATTAACGACTTCTTCAAATCGGGCAACGTCACGAACTTTTCATTTGGAAGCAAAATTTTAGAGGATGCCAACATAGTTACTTATGGTCGTGCAAAAAACAGAAAAGCGACCGAAGATTATATAAAGTTTACCTGTCAAGTTGATAATTACAATTTTGATATAGTCATTTCTGGTGATGATGATAAAACAATTGCGAGCGTTCAATCCTTACAGATTACAGACAATGAAAATAAAATCCAGTTTCAATTAGATCCGCAAGAAACCAACATTACCATTTCAAAGCTTAGAAGTATTGGTGAGGTAGAAAATAGTAATGAAGGAACTATTTCCACCCTGAATGCAGAAATCTTCAGTCTTAAAGAACAAATCGAAAAAAGTGAATTAAAGAAATCAAGTAAAGAATATATAGTACTTGTCGAGGAGGTTAAATCAATTGAGAAGAAAAGGAACTCGCTGAGAGAATCGAAAAAGGCCGGTCCGATATATTCCTACACTACTCATTTTCATAAAGATTGGGGGTTGAAAGAAATTGTTGAATTTGCGTTAATCGAAGCGAAATTCTTTCATGATAAAAAATTTAAAGAAATCCAAGGTGGGAAAAAGCCAACAAGGGATTTTGAAAATCTTCGTGGAATAAAGGAAGAAAGTTCGATAGTAGAAGACTCTTTCAATATATTTTATGAGAGTGTTAAATTATCCGGTGTGTATTATTTGGGTGCCAACCCCGCTAAACAATCAGCACTCTTTTCCATACGTGACAGAAATAATGCCTTATCTCAATCAATTCATGATTTCTATCAACTTAAAATTACACCTGGTGAGCTAGCATATGAATTTGTAAAAAAATGGATGAAGCTATATGAGGTTGGAGATTCATTCAAAATTCTCATCCACGCTGGTGAAGCTTATGAATTCAAAGTTGCATCTAATAACACTGAAATACACTTAGCTGATAAAGGCATGGGCTCAATTCAGGCCATGCTTCTCATACTTAGGCTGGCATCAATTATTCACAAAACAATGAATGTATCACATCGGACTACTGTGGTCATTGAAGAGCCTGAATTAAACCTTCATCCAGCACTCCAGAGCAAGCTTGCTGACCTTTTCCTTGAGGTTAATCAAAACTTCAAATTAGACTTTATAATTGAAACCCATTCTGAATATATTTTGAGAAGGTCGCAAGTGATTGTTGCAATTAAAGAATTTGAAGTTGCACAAAATGAAAATCCTTTCTGTGTTCATTATTTTCCAAAGGATATTCAGCAGATGCCTTACAAATTAGAATACCAGGAAGACGGATCTTTCAACAGGAATTTTGGCGATGGCTTTTTTGATGAAGCCTCTTCAAGCACACTTGAATTATTAAAACTAAAACGCCAAAAGAAAGCCTGATGTTTACTGTTTACGCTGAAAAGGACATATTTGAAAACATTGTTGTTTTTAATGACGAGACACCAAACTGGTATAACATCCTTTGCAATCATTCTGAAGTTTGCTTAAACATGACAGATGAAGAGTTGGCCTCTGAACAAGTTCAAGGCACTCCAATTTTTGAGTTCATAATGGCAAATGGCGGCAGAAGTCCAATTGCTTTGAAAGAATATTTCGATTCGATTTATGAAGACAATTCTGTCATTGCAGCAAAACCTCGTTCAGCTTTCTTTCTAATTTACTCAGCAGCTGATGCAGAAGAAATTCAAAATTCGTACGGCGTTATTGTACAAAGCGCTGACTCAATTAACGATGATATTCTTACTGGTAGTTTCAAGAGAAAGTTATTGAAAGATGAAGAAATTGAAGAGGGACCAAGTAATGGGTGGAAATCACTCTTTAAATTCAATTTCCCGCCATCAAATGCTATGGTTATTTCTGATAATTATTTGTTGCCGTCTTCAGAAAGGGTTGGAGTTAATTATGTTGCTTCAGGAAAAACCAATGTTTTATGGATGTTAGATGCTTTGCTACCATCTTCGTTATCTATTCCGTATCATGTTACAATTATTTCAGAGGACAATAATCAAAACGAAGTATGGAGAAATAGAATTGCCGGTCAATTAAATACAGAGATTAATAATTTGAGAAATTATGACATCCATGTTGAAATAGTTTTTATTAAATCAGAACTGCTTCACGAAAGATTGTTATTATTGAATTATGTCAATTCTTCTTGTGAGCATGGCTTCTATGTATTTAAGGCTAAAGATGGCAAAACTGTTCATGTTGTAAATAAGCTCCAAATTAATTCATATTTCAGTTCATTAAGTAACAGTCAAGGGGAGTCAGAATATCAGGTTGCAAATAAAGACTTGAGTCTATTAAAGAAAGTTTGTAATGAGTTAGGTGCTCATATTCATGCAGGGACACCTGTTTATCGGGGTGCTATTTTAGGTGCCTGTAATCCAAACAAGTCGTTAAAAAACCGCTTAATCAATGATGTCTGAAAATAAAAATTAACAATGCATCATCACTGCACTATTAATTTTTAACTTTACTTTATCAAACGAAAAGAACAGCAAAATATGGCTCAAAATAATAAAGTAGATGTAAGTTTCATTTTTCAAATCACTGATAAGGTCCTTTGGAATGTATTTAAGAAAAATGAAATCGGTGATGTATTACTGCCATTTGTAGTAATTCGTAGGTTAGATTGTATTCTTGACCCGGTAAATATTAATGTAAGAATTGCTCACGAAAACTTTAAAGAAAAAGTAAGTGAAGACAAACTAGACCCAATATTACGTAAAGCCGCTGGCGGTTTACAGTTTTATAATACTTCTAAACATACCCTCGATTCTCTCAAGGAAAATCCTAAAACCATTGAAATTGATTTTAATAATTACTTGAATGGCTTTAATAAAGAGGTTAGGGATATTATTGACAATTTTCAGTTTGATAAAGTGATTGCTCGTTTGGTAAAGAATAAATTACTTTACCAAATGGTAGATGCAATTTGCCAAGTAGACCTCCATATCAACAAAGTGGATGGACACAACATGGGCTATATTTTTGAGGAACTAATTCGTATTTCCAACGAACAAAGCAATGAAACAGCTGGTGAGCACTTTACGCCACGTGATGTTATTGAATTGATGATAAAAATTGTGTTTAGTACCGAAAAAGATACATTAACACAACCAGGTATTATTCGCACCATTTATGACCCAACTTTAGGTACAGGAGGCATGATTAATTTGGCGAAAAACTACGTGCTTGACGAACTTTGTGCCAGCAGTAAAAACAAGCCAGAGATAAAAACATATGGGCAGGAAATTAACGAACAATCCTACGCCATTGCTAAATCTGAAGCCTTGATTACTGGTGAAAATGCGGATAATATTAGGCATGGCAACACTTTTACTGAAGACCGCTTTCAAAACAAGCATTTTCATTACCAATTTGCCAACCCTCCTTATGGCGTTACATGGAGCAAGGATGCTGCTTTTATCCAAAACGAAAGTGCCAACCCAGCTGGCAGATTTTATGCAGGACTACCAGGCAGTAGCGATGGCCAATTGTTGTTTTTACAACATATGATTAGCAAAATGGAGCGTGAGGGTGGCAAAATTGCAGTAGTTACCAATGGCTCCCCACTTTTTACTGGCAATGCTGGCGGTGGCGAAAGCGATATACGCAAATGGATTATTAGCAATGATTGGCTGGAATGCATAGTTTCATTACCAAAAGACCTCTTCTATAATACAGGCATCAATACTTATATCTGGTTTTTGAATAACAATAAGCCAAAGCACCGCAAAGGAAAGGTACAGCTCATAAATGCAAACGTACCCGAAAATAAAGCCAACGACATTGAAGGCTTTTGCCGACCAGAAAAGCGTAGTTTAGGCAATAAACGCAACAAAATTGAACCCTACCATATTGAAAAGTTGGTAGATATTTACACCAATTTTACTGAAGGGCCATATTGCAAAATATTTAATAATGAATACTTTGGTTATTATCAAATAACTGTAGAGCAACCTGAGTATGACGCTAAAGGAAAACTAGTAAAAGATAAAAAGGGAAATATTAAACCAAATAGCAAAAAACGGGACAAAGAAAATATACCTTTAACAGAAGACATTGAAGAATATTTTCAAAATGAAGTACTGCCACATGTTCCTGATGCTTGGATTGATTTTGATAAAACCCGTATTGGCTATGAAATCAATTTTACTAAGTATTTCTATGAATACAAAGGGTTAAGAGCTTCGACAGAAATTAAATCCGAGATTGAAGGCTTAGAATTTGGCTCTAAAAATCAGAAGGGAATCACTGAACTGTTAAAAGAATTATTAGGATAATGAAAAAGTATCAAAAATATAAGGACAGTGGGATTGTTTGGATTGGTGAGATACCGGCCCATTGGAATATTATTAAACTTAAACGGCTTTCACAAGTGAAAAGAGGGGCATCTCCTCGGCCTATTGATGATCTTAAATATTTTGATGAAAATGGAGAGTTTTCTTGGGTAAGAATTTCTGATTTAACTGCCAGTGAAAGATATTTATTGACGACAGAGGAAAAACTTTCAGAACTTGGGGCATCGTTAAGTGTTAAAAGATATCCAGGGGACTTTTTTCTTAGTATTGCGGGCTCTGTTGGTAAACCAATTATCTCCAAAATAAAATGTTGCATTCATGATGGATTTGTATGGTTTCCAGATTTAAAAATTAACCCTGAATACCTTTATTATTTATTTCAATCAGGATTACCTTTTGGTGGATTGGGTAAGTTAGGAACTCAATTGAACTTAAATACTGAAACAATTGGGAACATTTACATTCCTGATTTATCAGACCAAGAAATCGGTAAAATAGTTCAATACCTCGACCATCAAATCACCATCATTGACCAGCTCATTCAACAAAAGAAAAAGCTAATTGAGTTACTGAAAGAGAAAAGACAAGCAGTTATCAATGAAGCAGTAACAAAAGGTTTAAATCCGAATGTGAAAATGAAGGAAAGTGGGATTGAATGGTTGGGGAAAATTCCAGAACAGTGGGAACTAAGGAATATGGAAATAGTAGCTAGAAAAGATAGGTATTCTATTACTGGAGGACCTTTCGGTTCTGATTTAAAAAACGAAGAATATACTGAAGAAGGAGTTCGAATTATTCAATTGCAAAATATTGGAGTTGGAGAATTTCGGGATGATTATAAAATATACACAACAGAAGAAAAGGCTGATTATTTGTTCTCTTCAAATATATATCCTGGTGAAATAATTATTGCAAAGATGGCTGACCCAGTTGCAAGAGCTTGCATTGTTCCAAATACTGCCAAAAGATTTATTATGGCATCGGATGGAATTAGATTAGAGGTTGATAAGGATAAATATAATACGAGATACATTGAATTCTCAATTAATGCAAAATACTTTAACTACCAAGCTGAGTTAAATAGCACTGGCACAACTAGGCTAAGGATTGGATTAACTTCTTTAAAGAAGTTAAAATTATTACTTCCTAGTCTAAATGAACAAAATACAATAGTTGAGTATTTAGAGTCTTACAATCAGTATTATATAGAGACATCACAAAAGTTAGCCAACCAAATTGAAAAACTAAAGGAATACCACCAATCAATCATTTCCGAAGCTGTAACTGGTAAGATTGATGTAAAAGATTGGGAACCGAATAAGCAAAAAGCATAAATGGAAATAGGAATATATATTGCAATAAGTTTAATAATTGGTATAATAGTGGGTTGGTTAATTGCTAAAGCAAAGACAACTTCTACAATACAAGCAGCAAAAGACCTTTCCCAACAAAAATACAGTGAGTTAGAAAAAGAATTTGTTGGTTATAAAGCAACAGCCAATCAACAATTGCAAACGGCCGATGTCAATTTGGATGCCAAGCTAAAAGAAATTGAAGTATTAAAACAAACCATTCAGTCAAAAGCTTCAGAATTAGCCAATTTAAATAACCAAGTATCAACTTCTAATGCTGATTTGCGTGCAGCCAATCAAACCTTACTTGATAAGAATTCAGCTTTTGAAGTAATAAAAGAAGAATTAAAGATTGCCAAAACTGACTTTTCTGCAAGTAATCAGGCTTTGGCCACAGCAAGAGCAAATAATGAAGCCTTAAACGAAAAGTTACAAACCCAAAAAGACGAAATGGAGGCATTGGGCAAAAAGTTCAATTTGGAGTTTGAAAACATTGCCAACAAGATATTGGATACAAAATCCGAAAAGTTTACGGAATTAAACAAAACCAACCTCAAAACATTATTAGAGCCGCTAGGTCAAAACATTACTGAGTTCAAAAAACAAGTGCACGATGTTTACAAGGCGGAGTCACAAGAGAGGTTTTCGCTGGGCGAAAAAGTAAAAGAATTGGCTCAATTGAACCAAGTGATAAGCGAGGAAGCCCGTAACCTCACCAAAGCACTCAAAGGGGAATCAAAAACCCAAGGCCGCTGGGGCGAAATGATATTGGAAAGTATATTGGAAAAATCGGGCTTAGTGAAAGACCGTGAATATTTCATGGAATACCAGCTGCTTGACACTGAAGGCAACCCCCTCAAATCGGATTTGGAAGGCAAAAAAATGCGACCAGATGCCGTAATCAAGTACCCAGATAGCAGGAATGTAATCATTGATTCAAAAGTATCACTCAATGCATTTGTTCGCTTTATGGATGCTAGTGATCCTGAAGAACAAAGCACACAACTCAATGCTCATATTCAAGCAATGAAAACGCATATTGTGACCTTAAGTGCCAAAGGATATGATGATTATGACAAGGCCCTAGATTTTGTATTAATGTTTGTGCCTAACGAATCGGCCTATATTGCAGCCATGAAAGGAGATGCCGAACTATGGAGTTTTGCTTATGAAAAACGGATTTTGATATTAAGTCCTACCAATTTGATTACCTCCCTAAAGCTTATATTAGATTTATGGAAAAGAGAAAACCAAAATCGAAACGCTATTGAAATTGCCGAAAGAGGGGCTAAATTGTATGATAAATTTGTGGGTTTTGTGGAAAATCTGCAAGATGTGGGTGAACATTTGAACAAAGCACAAGGCAAATACCATGAAGCCTATAAGCAATTGAGTACTGGCACCGATAATCTTGTTGTGCAAGCCACAAAACTCAAAAGCCTTGGTTTAAAAACCAAAAAGGAGTTGCCAGTTGGTTTATTGAATGAATTGTTAGAAATAGAAAATGAATAATTACCAAATTCCGCTTTTGCCCTTGGCACAGGATATAGAAACCAAGCGTATCTGAAATATCGAAATTTAAATAAAAAATTAAAATGACTTTGATTTCATGTTAAAAAAATGAAAAAAATTAAAATGCCATCATTAATGTGTTAAAAAAGTTGGATATAACAATCATGAGATTTTAAAAATAAATATGGCAGCTGGTACCAAAGAAATACATTTTGAAGAACATATAACCAACTATTTGGCTAGAGAGATAGCTTCAGATACATTCGAATATCAAATAAAAGACAATAGTTGCTACGATAAAAAACAATGCTTAATTCCTGAAGATGTGATTGGCTTTCTGGAAGATACCCAGCCACAAAAACTGGAGGCACTTCGTGACCAATACGGCTCAAATACCTATGCTAAAGTGCTAGAAAGGGTAAGTGAAAGTTTGAATAAACACAAAACGCTGCATGTTTTAAGAGAAAAAATAAAAGATCGGGGACAGAACTTAGACCTAGTATATTTTAAACCAACTAATAGCCGTACCCCAGAGCATCAAGAATGGTATAAAAAAAATAGATTAACAATAATTCGTCAGTTGCATTATTCAACTCGAAATGAAAAATCTATAGATATTGTATTGTTTATAAATGGCCTGCCTGTGGTTACAATGGAGCTAAAAAATGCACTCACAGGGCAATATTTGCACCATGCCATAAAACAATATATTGAACATAGAGACCCCAAAGAGCCATTACTTGAATTTAAAAGATGTTTGGTGCATTTTGCGGTTAGTACCGAGCTGGTGAGTATGTGCACTGAGCTAAAAGGTAAAAGCACCTTCTTTTTACCTTTCAATAAAGCATTGGTAAATGAAGATGTTAATGGCTATGCCACATCCTATTTGTGGGAAGATGTATTAAGCAAGGATTCTTTGCTGGATTTACTTCAAAACTACATCAATGTACAAGTAAACAAAGAAAAATACTTTGATATAAATACCCGTACTTTAAAAGAAAAAGAAAGTTCGGTACTAATTTTTCCAAGGTTTCATCAGCGGCGAGCAGTTCAAAATTTATTACATGCCATAACTTCCGAAGGAATTGGCAAAAAATACTTAATTCAGCATTCGGCAGGCTCAGGTAAGTCAAATACAATATCGTGGTTAGCACATAGATTATCAGACTTTTATCAAAACCCTGATGACAACAAAGCATTATTTAATAGTGTAATAGTAGTTACCGACAGGCGTGTACTTGACAAGCAAATACAAGATAATATTCGTCAATTTGAGCAAATGCCTGGTACTGTTGCCTATATTGGCGAAAATCAAACAAGTCAAGATTTAAGGATAGCCATCGAACTAGGCAAAAGGATTATTGTGACAACTTTGCAAAAATTCCCTGTAATTTCAGATATAATTGCTCAAAATAAAGATAAAACTTATGCCGTGATAATCGATGAAGCCCATAGCTCACAATCAGGAGAAGCGGCTAGGCATTTAAGAAAGGCACTTTCATTAGAAGAAGCTGAGAAAGGAGATGGCGAAGAAAAATCATTGGATGATATTATTGCAGATGAAATTAAAGCAAAGGGAGATCAAAGCAATATTTCATTTTTTGCATTTACGGCAACGCCTAAAAATAAAACATTAGAACTGTTCGGTACAATTAGAAATAACCAAAAAGAAGGTTTTGACCTCTATACAATGGAGCAAGCCATAAAAGAGGGATTCATAAAAGATGTACTGCAAAATTATATGAGTTGGAAACGGTACTACAAGCTCGTAAAACGAACAGAAATTGATGACAAGGAATATGAAACTAAAAAAACAGTAAGGGTACTTTCATCCTATGTAGACCTTCAAGACCATGCCATTGAAAAGAAAGCTAGAATAATGGTAGAACATTTTGCGGCGCAAACACAGAATGAAATTCAAGGTAAAGCACGAGCTATGCTAGTAACTCGCTCACGCCTACATGCAGTACGATTTAAGCGAAAATTTGATGACATCATGCGGGAAATGAAGCTGCCTTATGGCGCATTGGTTGCATTTAGTGGTACCGTAACTGATGCCGAAACTGGTGCAGATTACACTAAAGAAAACATGAATAATTTAGGTGGAAAAATTGATGTACCTGATGCATTAAAATTACCTCAACATAGAGTGTTAATAGTAGCCAATATGTACCAAACAGGCTTTGATGAACCCATGTTACATACCATGTTTGTAGATAAAAAATTGGGAGGCACCAGTACAGTACAAACTTTAAGCCGTCTTAATAGAACTATGGCTGGCAAAGATTCTACTATGATTTTGGATTTTGTAAACGATCCAGAAATGGTGCAAAAAGATTTTCAGGATTATTATGGGAGTAATTACATGGAAGTAGATGACCAAACTGACCCTAATAGTTTGTATGAATTACAAGGTAAAATTGAAAGCTCACACATAATTTATGAAAATGATTTAGAAACTTTTGCAAAACTATTTTTTACTAAGGAAGATAATAAAGAAAAATTACAGCCAATCTTAAATAATATCGTTGCTCGGTTTCAGGCAGAATTAGAAGAAGAACTAAAAATAAATTTAAAGGCCAATATTAAAAATTTTATTCGTTTATATAGGTTTTTATCCCAAATTATAACATTTACCGATGTTCAGCTGGAGAAATATTATGTTTTATTGACAGATTTATTTAAAAAATTACCTATAAATCCCAACTCCCAGCCTATAGAAGTTTTGGAAGAAATTAACTTAGAAAGCTATAAACTTCAACATCAATTTACCACTCATTTGCAGCTTGAAAGTCAAAATTCGTCAATGGCAGGCCTTATAGCTGGTGGTGCAAGTAAAAACGAAGGCGAAGATATTGACTTTTTAAGTCAAATAATAAAGGTTTTAAACGAAACTTATGGCCTAGATTTAAAGGATGAGGATAAGGTGGAGTTCCAAAAAATGAAAACTAATATTTATTCAAATTATGAATTGATGAGTTTTTTTAATGATAGAAATAGCAAAGATAATATCCAAGACAAATTCAACGAAGAGGTTGATAACGAGCTACTTAACTTCATAAATACCAAATTGGAATTTTATAACAAACTTTCAGAAGATAAGGTAAATCATATGTTCAAAAGGCTTTGGTTCAATGATATTTATGACAATAAAGTGAGGGGGCTTGTAAGGTAATTTTTATGGAGTTGATTGAAATTAAAGACTTTGCCAAAAAGTGAAAAAATACATAAGGCATTAAAAGTATAATGTTTTAGCAAAATAGTACTTATAAATACAAAAACTACTACAATTATATGCTTATATTAAAGAGTTAGCGGTAAGGTTTTACAACAGTGCTAACAAATACGACAGTGCATAAACGAACAAAATATGACAGAAGAAACAGCTAAAAAAGTTTTTGACATATTACTTTTTGAAATTCGTGCAAACGGGTTTACAGACATCGGCACATTTATGATTGACGAAGTTCAAAAGGAAAATGAATACGAAGAGTTTGATGACAAGTATGAATACATCGACACAGAAAAGATCATGTCAAATTTTGAAGTTCTTTCTGCGAAACCACAAAGTGCGAATTATGCTTTAATGAAATTGGTTGATGCAGGAATTGAATATTTTAGTTTAGCTACTAGAATTCCTGACAATTATGCTGAAAAGCTTTATGAGTTAAGCAACGGAAAAAATATCAGCAGTAAAATCAACTTGGAGACCATTAATGAGGGAACAGTAAACATTGACACTGCATTGAAAAATAAATCAATTGACGACTTGATAGGTTTGCTGAAGAAAGTTAGAATCGGTTTTGACCAAGATGATGAAACATTTATAAACTCATTCCAATAAATATTATGTCATTAGCAGCACTTCAAACCAAATTCAATTCACTTCTGAGAAGTATTAACGGAAGTAGTTCAACGAACTTCGCAACGACTGTTGAAACCGGTTACGAAGCACTTGCATTAGTTTCTATAATGACAGAGTATAAAAGAGTTTACGGAAGAATAATTAGCTTGACACATCCGACCAATAGCAAGTTTTTAAATCAAAAACCTGGCAAATTTAGAATTAATCGTTCCTTCAAAATAGAATTTCAAAGCGGACAGACATTTTATTTTGCAGCGGACATTGAAGTCTTTGGCTTAGAAGCGTTAAACCAAAAAAGACCAATAGGAGTGTTATTTGAAGCAGATGTTGTCGTTATTCCCGAACCCCTTGCAATTGATGTGATAAATAATTTTCAAGGTTATCCTGCTCCACAACATATTGACAGTGCTTATGAGTGCAAGTTTGGTAGTTATCACAAAGGGCAACTAAGAGAACTACTTGGATTAAAAAGACATCTCAGTTATTTAAACGGGAACGCATCACCAACTCCAACTTTATTTGCAATACCAATTTTAAATTCTCATCCTACAATTGCGTTAAAAATGGTCAGACCAAGATTACATAAATTTTTTGACATAACAACAGCAACGTTATACGACCTTGAACAAATCATTGTAAATTAATAACTGCAAAACTTAACAAGACATATCTTAGGAGAGACAGCAAGTCAATGGTTAAAAATGGTTTGCGATAAAGATGGTCTCGTACTTCGCAGACACATTTGTACAAGGTGGAAGTTCAGTTATCGAGCAAAGTTTAGTGCTAAAACATCTCGACATCGCAACCCGCCAAAACGATAGCAGTTATTAATACCCTCCATCAATAACCAGCAATTTTATACGAAAATATACCTATGGACAATTTCAATTCTTTAGACTTTAGCAGGTGTAATTGTTTCTGTATATTTTTTATACGAACTTAGTTTTGAATACACACGAGTTTCGTCTCCGCTTGACAGTTTAGTGGTTGACCAAAGTTTTGTACTCCGAAGGAACATTTATTCTTAAAAGTACTCCGATCGCAAATCTGCGAACCGTTAAAATTTGTATGATAAAACGACCAAACTTCGAAACAAACAACCAGACTTTCACTATATCTTTAATGAAAGTTTAGTAGGCTCATCTTATGAAACTCAATCAAAATTTGTTTTAAATTAATTTATACTCCAAATTCAAACAAACTAGGATTTTCTTTGACTACCCTTTATATTTCTGAATAGCTTTTGGGGTTAAATAAATTATTTCAAATTCATTACTTCCATTAAAAAAAGCGATAACATCGCTTTTGTTTATAGTAATTTCATGAACAATCTTTTCTTTTTTCCTAGTCGAAAAATTTCTCCAGTAGTTGAACGCATAAAATTCGGCTTTTTCTTTTTTCAGAGTCCAAGAACAGCCAAAATTTTTATACCTCAATTCTATAATTGTCATTCCTCTATAAATTGTTAGCAAATCAGGGAGCAATTTTAAATAATTTCTTTCCTCTATTGTCATTAAAGATTTTTTTTGCAATTCATCTTTCAGAAAACAGGACTTTATAATTCCTGAAAACTTAAAAAGGTTATCACTACTAACATATGAGCTTCTTAATGCATACCAATAAAGACTGCCCTTAAGCATTGGGATTAACCCAAGAAATGTTTGAAATCTGTTAAAACTATTTACATCTACACCATACAATATTTTATCAATTTCGGCTTTGTTTTTAATCATTGGGTTTAAACTTAGTTATAAGGAATATGATGAATTTACCTCAATTTTATCTGATTTGAAAATTTTCATATTTTGGTGATTGTCTTTTTCTTTTGCTTTAAAAAATAACAACCAAACCCAACCAACCAAGACAAAAATAACCAATACCCAAACCCAAGAAAAAGTACTCTCTGATTTTGAAGTTGGATAATAAAAAGGACTAGAACCATAGCTAGGCTCAAACATTGAATTTGGGATTACTTCGAACATAATTATTTAAGTTTTAAGGTTGATAAAATTGCTATATAGGTGTCTTCTAGTGAATTAATTACTACCTCCTGTATTGTGCCATCTTTTTCTATTTTTATCGACTGGCCTTGGTATTTTCTAAATGCATTTTGTAAAAAATCATTCTCATAAAACTTTACTTTATTAATCGCATTTTGATACATCCTTTGAGCAATTGCCAAATCAGCTAATGTTTTTGGGTCTGGTACAATTACCTCTTTAATTGAATTTACAAATGAATCATCATTCCTTTGCGAAAGTCTATAATCAATATATTCACTAAGAGTTAGGCCACATTCATTAGCCTCTTTGGCCAATTGAATTTTTGTAACAGCATCAGCTTTAAAACCAATTGTTACTTTGTTTCTGGCATTCTCGAGACCTTCTAATTTTAAGGCTCTGCCTATTCTGATATCATTCATGGTTGTTAAATTAATTTATAAATACTATTTATTCAATTCTATATTTAAAGGTAATTAACCTGAATTTGGCTATTTTCTGTTGACATCGAATTCATAGAATTAATATGGATTAATTCTATTTATTTTACATTTCCGTCTGGTTTCCCCAATTCCGAATATATTATTTCAGTCTGCTTTGGTGTAAACACTCTTTGATTTCGGATTAATTTAAGCTCAGGTATATTGGCCAACCATTTATTTAAAGTTGGCATTGAAACTTCATATTTCTGGGCTAAAATTTTCTTTGTTATTATCATGGTTTTAGGTTTGTTTGCCACATTACCATTTTACCATTTACCATTTTAAATGTGGCAAAGTGGTAAAATGGTAATTATATCTTTTTGAAAAAGCCATGAGTTGGCGAAATCAATAAATTATGTTTTTCAAATGCTTTTAGATAATTATGAACAGTTTTTTCACTGATGCCTATTGATTCCCCTAATTTATCGGCCTCATTTCTTTTAAAATCTGGCTTTAATTTTTCAAAAAATATACTTTGTTTACCACTATTTGAAAAATTTTGTTTAGTAAATGAGCCAAAAATTATCATGGCATGTTCTAAATATATCTCTGTTAATTCAATTGAAATTTCAAAATCAACATCTTCACACTCTAATTTAATCGGTGTACCTGAGCCACAATCATATTTTCGAAAAATGGATAGAATCATTGCCAATCTAAAATTTATTAACCCTAATCTTTTCACCACTGATATAGCATCTTCGCTTACAAAATTTTTGATTCTTTCTAACCTCTCACTAAAAATCTTATTCAAATCATCCCACTGGTGTTGTTGCAATGTGAAATTAATTTTTTCATGTTTTTCATAGTGCAAAATCATAGTCTTAATATCAATTGAAATTTCTGCAAAAAATTCATCTAATGGTACTTTATTTGATTGAGGAGAAACATCCTGCCATATAGCTTCTACCTTAAATGCATAAAACATAAATCGACTAAATAATCCATCTTCTGCACTTGGTATTAACCTTTGAACTTGCATAGGTGTACCAGATAAACAAACAGAAAGTTTTGTAAAATCCAAATCAATGAATTGATTATTAGCTTTACGTTGATAGCTATAAGATTCATGATGAAATGCTCTTCGAAATAAATCAGAAAAACCTCCCCATTCCTTTCCGATAGAACCGGATAATGTATCCGCCTCTGTTTCAAAAATGACTATAGAACCAATATTATCATCCATAACCTCAATTAATTTCGCTTTACTTGTATCTCCAGGTGAAAAAAAAGTTTGAGTTTTTGGAGGAATAGGTTTTTCTCCCACTACTTTATTTTGATTGAAAATATTTATTTCTATTTCATATTTATCATTTTCTATTTTAGATAAAGCTCTAATATGTTTGTGATATTCTAACCCTATTTGCTTTGACCATTTCAATACTCCTTTACCTGAAGCAGCAGGCGCTACAATAAAACTAAATAAGTTTGCATTTACTCTATTTCCATTATAAACGCCTGAAACAGTCGGTAGGCAACCACTTAAAACTGTAAATAAACCAGTTAAAAAAATATCCTTCTCTCTTTCTGTTTTAAATGCTGTACATGCTTCATAAAATATTGGCGGTAAATTTTCATAAACAAACTTGGGAATAGAAGGAGTATCTTGTAAATATTCATTTTTTGGAACATTTTCTTTTGAAATAATATATGATGATTCTATTTGCTCTGATTCAACTGTTTTTTTATGTAACATTTTCAAAGTTTTTTAAGGTTATGAAGTATCTATTTCCATGCTCATTAAAATTGATTTCAATGTGCAATATTCCTAAACTTGGGTCATTTCCAACTTGCTTTTGCCAATCTCTTTCGATAGCTGACCATAAATCAAAATGGGTAAACTTTTGTAAAGCATTAAGAATATTTGTTAAGCATTCCAAAAGGTTGTTTTCATTTTTAATATGCCATTCATTGGCATTAGGTTTTAGTATGTAGGATTCTAATTTTAACCTTCGTTCTAAAATAATGGCTTCTAAATTAATCAATTCGCTCATCGACTTTGCCCCTTCATCCCAAACCCTTCAGCCTCAATAGCTATTTTGGTTTTTTTATTTCTAGTCTCCAACCAAGCCAAAAGCTCTGATTTGAAAAACACGATTCTTCTGCCAATTTTTTTATGAGGCAAAATGCGTTTACTGGTAAATTGATAGATTGTGTTCTTTGGGAGGCCTAAGAATTCGGAAGCTTCATCAACCGACATTGGTTTATTGTCGTCAACTGATGTTTTTGGGTTATGTTCACTTAGGGCTAAACGAACTGAGGTTTGAACTAATGTTGCAACTTCATTTGCCGTTAATACTACTATCTTATAGTTATAATCCATTTTTTGTAGAGAAGTCGTTTTTGTCGCCGAAATCTATCACAATGATAATGGGGTAATTTGCCGTGGGTCTTTTGTGGGGTACCCCCCATATTTTTGGTGTTAATTATTTTGAATTTCATTTTTACACCTAACTATTTCATTTTCAATATTTTGTGAAATATTTTCAAAACCATGATTTGTAAAAATTATCTTTATTTTTTCAAGGTCTATTAATAATT
>JAZKGO010000053.1:18074-38117 GCA_040385875.1 Bacteroidota bacterium | reverse complement strand
TTAGGAGAGAATTTTTTCTAAAATTGAGTATTGTTATTGCTTTAATGATTCGCATGAGCATTTTTACTTAACTATTTCTCCAATCCAATTCATTAATAAGTCGGCTTTGAAAAAATAAAAAAGTACAGGAATTCCCAAAATAATTGAAAATACAATTTGAGTGGTTGAAAATATATTCTCTTCAGCTTCAGTACTTTTTCTGAAAAAGGCAAAGAACGGAAGTTTTAGATAGTAATAAAGTGAAATGGCGGTGTTGAATAAGCCAAAAATAAAGAGGAATAAAACCAGCTTGTTTTGTGTAAGTTGGTAACTTTCCCAAATAGCTGAGAAGAGAAATAGTTTACCAGAAAAGCCTACCGTTGGGGGTAGACCCACCAATGAAACCATGGAAATCAAAATCATTATTCCCCAAAAGGGTAATTGAGTGCCAATCCCTTTATAATTTTCTATCAAATAACCTTCAGTTTTACTTTTTTCATTGAAAACATCTATTAGAATGAAGGCGAGCATATTGGTAAAAAGATAACCAAAAAGATAGAAATAAGCCGATTGAATTCCCAAATTGGATAAGCAAGCAATTGCACCCACTACAAAACCTGCCTGGGCAATGGTAGAATAACCCAGCATCCGTTTGATGTTTTTTTGACGAAGAGCCGAAAAGTTGCCAATTGCTATGCTAAAAATAGAAATGAGCAAGAGTATGTTTTGTTGTGAGATAGGTATTACTGTCACTATACGAGTAAAAACCAGTATTCCAGCTACCTTGGGGGCAATTGATATAAAAGAAACGATTGGCGTGGGCATCGCTTCGTACACATCAGCTACCCATAAATGAAAAGGGAATGCCGATATTTTAAATAAGAAACCTGCAAAAGTTAAGAGCAAAACAAATGATAATGCTATGGGTTCAATTTGGTTGAGATTTCGTGAAAAATCAGGACTGAGCAAATCCATCGTACCCGTAATGCCATAAATCAAGCTGATGCCGTAAAGCATAATGGCGGAACTAATCCCTCCGAATAATGCGTATTTAATTGAAGCTTCTGAGGCTTTTTTGTTGCGGCCAAAGGTCGTATAAATATAGGAAGCGATGGATACAATTTCTATAGATAGATAAATTAGTAAAAAATGCGAGGAGATAACTAATAGAAATAAGCCTAATATTTGAAATATAAAGAGGGGGTAAAATTCATTTGCAAGGGAGTACTTCAATATTTTCACATGAAATAAAACTATAATCCCCGCAATAATAATGATGATTTTAAAGAATTGGGAAGGAGTATCAATTATAAAATTTGAGCTTTGGTTTTGAATAGTATCAATCACCATAGATTGATTGACAGTGATATATCCTGAAAAAAGTAAAATAGCTAAACTAAAGCCCCATAACCATTTTTGACTTTCTGATTGGCCAACTGTAGTTGCTTTTTTGCGATGTAAGATTAGCTCGACCGTTACAATTAATGCAAAAGCAAGCATCAAAAATATTTCTGATGCCAATAATGGCAAATTTTGAATGATCGAGTATAATTTTTGACTTAAATCCAATTGATCTGTTTTTCAATAATTAATTGTTTCGGTTTTTTTGAATTGAGCTAAATTAAAATAGCTTTAAAAATTCTTTTACTGAATCGGCGCTGATATCAAAAATCAAATTAGGCATAATGCCAATTGATAGGGTCACAATAGCCAAAATGACAAACATAATCCATTCATAATATTTTAGATCAGTCATTAAAATAGCTTCATTTTTAATCCAAAAATTCCCTAAAAATATTCTTTTGAACGTCCAAAGAAAGTAGGAGGCCCCAATTACAATACCAAATGCAGCCAATGCGGTAAAGTATTTCGGGAAGTGGGATGAATTAAAGGCTCCCATTAAACTAAAAAACTCCCCAATAAAACCTGAAAACGCTGGCAAACCTAAAGAGGCAAAAAAAGCGATTACCACAAAAACTGTAAAAGCAGGCATTTTATTTGCAATGCCTTGAAAATCAGAAATTTGCCTGTTCCCTGTACGGTAATAAAGTACGCCCACAATTAAAAAGAGCATAGCTGAAAGGATGCCATGAGAAAACATTTGAAAAATTGCTCCATTGACTCCTTCCGCTGTTAAAGAGGCAATTCCAATCACCACAAAACCCATATGCGACACGGATGAAAAGGCTATTTGCCTTTTGAAGTCGGTTTGCGACAAAGAATTGTAGGCTCCCCAAATAATAGAAAAAATACCCGCAATTCCGATCCAATAGGCATAATGGACTGCCGAGTCTGGAAAAATAGAATAGGCAATTCGTATAAAACCATAGCCACCAATTTTTAGCAATGTGCCTGCCAATACCACAGAAATAGCTGTTGGTGCTTCCACGTGGGCATCAGGCAACCAGGTATGAAAAGGAACCAGCGGGAGCTTTATGGCGAAACCAACAAAAAGTAATAGGAAAGCCAAATTTCTTACGTTGATCCCTCCAATATTATTTTCTTGAACCAAACTTAAAATAGAATTAGGTAAGTAATTGGCGGTATCTGATAAAAAACGGAAGTCAAAAGTATGGACTATATTTTCTGTTGGAATTTCCCCTTTTGCAATTAAATCTTGAACAGTGCCAATTATTTCGGGACTAATTAGGTTGATGTTTTGAACCAAGCCAATTGATTGAGCAGTAGAAACTGGATCGACAGCTGAAAGGTAAATACCAATCATGACTACCAAAATAAATATAGAGCCGATCAGTGTATAAATGAAAAATTTTATCGAGGCAAATTCTTTGTTTTTACCACCCCAAATGCCAATTAAAAAATACATTGGCAGCAGCATGAATTCGAAAAATAGAAAAAACAAGAAGAAATCTAATGCTAAAAAACAACCCATCACACTGCCTGATAGCAACAAATAGGTTGAAAAATATCCTTTGACTTTAGTTTGAATTTCAAATGAAGAAATGGCACCAATCACCTGAATAATAGCAGCTAAAACCACCAGAGGCATGCTAATACCATCAACCCCCAAAATGTAATCAATTGATAAAGTGCCAATACTTCCCAAAGATACAGTAATCCAATCTAGCTGCTCAAGAAACTGATAGCTTGCTGTAGCCTTGTCAAAATCCATTGCTATATATAAGGCAATAATTAAGCCTATTAAGCTGATAATGAGGGTAAACCAACTGGCATATTTCTCTACTTTTTTGGGACTCAATGCAATAATTGCTGAGCCTATTAGCGGTAAAAACAGTAGAATTGAAAGTATGGACATGAATGAGTTATATTTTATTTAAATTTATATTCCACCACTAAAAACAAATAGCAGAAGTAAAATTACAATCATTGCGGATATATACCATTGAAATTGACCTGATTGAATGCGAGTGAAATATTTGCCAGTTCTGGCAGTAATTTTCACAATTGAATTCACAAATCCGTCTATCAAAGTATAATCTAACCATTTAATTAAATTCGAAAAAATGATTGTAATATTGGTTGCTAAGATTGTAAACCCATCGAAAATAATCCGGTCGAAAGCACTTATTTGATTGGCTAATCTCACCATATTTTTTGCAATTTGGTTTTCATAAAAAGCATCAATAATCGATTGATAGTGATAAGTAATCATTAGCTTTCCCCTTAAAAAATAAATGGCTATCAAGCCTACCAATGCCAAAATTGTAGTAATAACTGATAGTGAATTAATGGCTGGAAATGGAATATGAAAAACAAATGCAATCAAAAAGGTGGAACAAATCGCTAGAATAATGATAGTACTTTTAATCCAAAGAGAGTCCTCCATCAGATTATCAGTTACTGATGCCTCCATCTTCGAACTGGCGCCAAATATCAACCAGATTTGCCTACCCATGTATAAAGCCGATAATACGGAAGAAATTAATAATGAGATAAACATAACTTGACTAAAAAGGCCAGCTTTATGATACCAAATTTCGATAATTTGATCTTTTGAAATAAAGCCAGAAAATAATGGTAGCCCTATCATTGCGGCAGTGCAAATAATATAACTGATAAAAGTAATGGGTAGTTTTTTACGAAGGCCACCCATCAAATACATATTTTGGGCATCAATGGTTGGGCTCGCATTGTGAACTGAATAAATCACAGAACCTGCCGACAAAAATAGGCCTGCCTTAAAAAATGCATGGGTTAAGAGATGGTAAAAAGCTGAATTGGGGGAGGCGGCTCCAACTGCCAAAACCATTAAACCCAATTGAGAAATAGTTGAGTAAGCCAATACTTTTTTAATATCAGATTGCAAGATTGCTTTCACACCAGCCATCAACATTGAGATACATCCAATGGTTGAAATCCATATTAAGGCACTGGGTGTAAATATAGGAAACACTTTGATAATCAAGTAAATACCCGCAGCTACCATTGTGGCGGCATGGATCAATGCGCTAATAGGAGTGGGGCCTTCCATGGCATCTGGCAGCCAGGTATGCAATGGGAATTGTGCCGATTTGGCGATGCAACCTCCAAAAAGCAGTAAACCAATTATTGTTAAATCATCAGAATTTTGACCGAACGAAGTAAGGCTAGTAATCTGGGTGGAACCAAAATGCTGGAAGCATAAAAATATGCCAATTAATAAACTCATGTCTCCAATTTTGTTCATTAAAAAGGCTTTTTTTGAGGCCGCAATGGCTTCGGGTTTGGTATACCAAAAGCCTATTAATAAATAGGAACTGAAACCAACCAGCTCCCAAAAAAAATACATTTGAAATAGATTGCCAGAAAGGATAATGCCCACCATTGAAAACAAGAATAGACCTATAAATCCAAAATATCTGTGTTTTGCTGGGTCGTTTCGCATGTATTCTATTGAGAAAAGGCCCACTAGCAAACCAATAAAATTGACCAGAATAAGCATCTGGAAGGTGTATTTATCCAATAAAAATGAGAGAAGAAATTGTTTATTAGAAACAGAAAACCAGTAAAAATTGATTACTTTTTTGGGGAGACTGGAATTGTTATAATAAAATAATACACTTAAAATAAGAGCAAAAAAAACAACTGTACAGAAAAATATTCCTACCCAGTTTTTGTATTTTTTAGTAAATAACTGACAAAATATAAATGCGAAGAAGGGTAAAAAAAGTATAAAACTGATCAGATTTGAATCTGCCATTGAATAGTGTTTGAATATTTAGGCAAATATCCTTAAAAATAAGTGTTTTGGCAAAAATATTATTGTTTTAGACTAACTTTGAAATCATTAAATTTAGATAAACCTAAGCAATCATCACTCTATTATGCGTTTTGTAAAAATATTGCTAATCCTATCAGCCTTATTAGCTGTTTATTTTGTGGGAAATCGATTTATTACCAAATCTCACAGCCCTTCCTCAACTGCACATCATGAGAAAAATGGCCTTGAAATAACGGTCGAGTATTGCAGGCCATACAAAAAAAATCGTGAAATATTTGGAAGCCTAGTGCCTTACAATAAGGTTTGGCGTACAGGAGCCAATGAAGCCACCATTATTAAATTTACAAAAGATGTTAAAGTGGACGGCAAAATATTGAAAGCGGGTAGTTATACTTTATGGACAATCCCCAACATTCAAGATTGGACAATTATTATCAATAGTGAAGTGGGTCAGTGGGGTACTGAATATGATGAAACCAAAGATATTATGAGATTTGCCGCTAAGGCCAACGCACTTCCCATCCCTTTAGAAATGTTAATTATTGATTTTAATGATATTGAAAATGGGATAGAGTTGCTAATCAAATGGGATAAAACAGTGGTAAAAGTACCCTTTATCCTAAGCTGATTTTTGACCAAATATTATCAGTTTCATTCTAAAGTTAGTTTTCCCCCCACTTGAGATTTGAATTTGACCATTCCTCACAATAAAAAATAATATGAAATATTTCCAATAAAATTTGAGGCGATTTTTTTAATTATCACGATTGGAAAATAAGTAAGTTTAATCCTTAATAAAATAAAGCTATGTTTTTAATTGTAATTGGAATCCTGATTTTGTTGGTTGGTTTTGCCATCAATACCCCTTCACTTGTGTTTAGTCGCTATTCAAGGCCTTTCAAATTTGTTGGTATTGCCATTATGGTTATAGGAATTTTGACATCAGGCATCAGGCAAATTGATGCTGGGCAAGTTGGAGTAAAATCGCTGTTTGGGAAAGTGCAAGAGGATATCCTCACAAGTGGTTTAAGTTTTGTGAATCCATTGGTAAAAGTAACAGTGATTGATGGTAAAACTCAAAACTATACCATGTCGGCACAGCATGATGAGGGCGACCAGCAAGGTGATGATGCTATTCGGGTATTAACCGCTGATGGACTAGAAGTCGTAATAGATTTGACGGTTTTGTTCAAGGTGGAGCCCTCCAAAACCCCGAATATTTTGCGCCAAATTGGTACCGATTATACCAATAAAATTGTAAGGCCTGTAACACGCACTCGTATTCGTGACAATGCCGTTTTTTATGATGCGGTGGCACTTTATTCGTCCAAAAGAGAGGAGTTTCAACAAAGAATTTTCAAAACAATTGAATCAGATTTTACCAAAAGAGGTTTGGTTTTGGAGCAACTTTTAATTAGAAATATCATGTTGCCCCAATCAGTAAAAACTACCATCGAGTCAAAAATCAATGCGGAACAGGATGCTCAGAAAATGCAATTTGTGTTGCAAAAAGAAAAGCAAGAGGCTGAACGTAAGCGTGTGGAGGCACAAGGTATTGCCGATTATCAGAAAATATTGTCAACTGGTTTGAGTGATAAACAGCTTCAGTATGAGCAAATTAAGGCTCAAAAAGAACTGGCCCTTTCCCCCAATGCCAAAGTGATTATCATGGGTGGAAAAGGAAATGTGCCGATTATTTTGGGGGATAAATAAGCCCCTGATTTCAAGTATTGATTATTAGCCGTGGGCTCTATTGATTTCACCTTTAAGAATCAGTCGAACTCAATGGCTGGCAACCCTTTTTTTACGATGAAAATTTTTGTTTTTAAAGGAGTGAGCAGGCCTTGGTGGTCTGCTGTTAGGGTTGTATTGAAAGGATTGCCCAATGAATTCAGGCAAAGGTATTTTAATGATTTCTCTTTCGATTAGTTTCTCAATATTCCCAAATTTTTGTTGGTCTTTTTCATTGATAAAAGTTATGGCTGTACCCGTAGTTTCCGCTCTGGCGGTACGGCCAATTCTATGTACATAATCCTCAGGGTCGTGCGGAGTATCAAAGTTTACTACTAAGTCAATACCTTCCACATCAATCCCTCTTGAAAGGATGTCCGTTCCAATCAATATCGGCAATTGTCTAGCTTTAAAATCACGCATAATCGCCTCTCTTTCAGCTTGTTCCAAATCTGAATGGAAGGATTTGCAATTAAAGCCAATTCTTTTAATCTCTTCTGGAAGCTTTTTGGCCAATTCTTTTGTCGAAACAAAAATGATTACGGATTCAAAATTTCCCTCTTTTAAAATATGTTTTAATAATTTAATTTTTTGATTATCGGAGGTTAAATAGGCCTGCTGCAGAATGCCTTCAGCTGGTTTTGCAATTGACAAGCTGATTTCTTTTGGATTTTTCAGTATTTTGCTCGCCATCTGCCTTATTTTAGGAGGCATTGTTGCCGAAAATAATACCGTTTGTCTGGTGGCAGGCAAATGTCCAATTATTTTCATAATGTCATCATTAAATCCCATATCCAGCATCCTATCGGCTTCATCGAGTACCAAATGTTGGATCGTTTTCAGACTTATTTGCCCAGTTTGGAGAAGCGCAATCAATCGACCAGGTGTGGCTATTATAATCTCGACCCCATTTTCGAGTGCTTTTCGTTGCTGATTCCATGCATTTCCATCTCCACCACCATAAATTGAAATAGAACTGATTCCTGTGAAGTAACTGAATCCTTCCACTAGTTGATCAATTTGTAAAGCCAGTTCACGAGTGGGTGAAATAATTAAAGTGTTGAGTTTTCTTTGGCTATCAGGTAGTTGTATGATTTTATTGATGATTGGCAAAAGATAGGCTGCTGTTTTACCTGTTCCTGTCTGTGCACATGCGATAAGGTCTTGGTTATCCAATATTAAAGGGGTGGCTCGTTCTTGAATAGGGGTAGGTTGTTTATAGCCCATCGAAGCGAGGCCCTCAACCAATTGGGATTCGAAATTAAAATCTTGAAATGTCAATTACTTATATTTTCTAATGGTGATGATGAAGTTTAATTATCGGTTTTGATTTCGCCCTAAATATTTTTTTGAGAGCTTAGTTTCATCTATTTTTGGTTTTAATTAAATCAGCCAAAAATACTTTCTCAGTTGAATACCAAAACTTTATAAAACAAAGATAATACAATATACCTGTTTGTATTATTTTATTTATCTTTAATGCCTATTATAAAAAGCTTTTTTTCTAAAACCATTTTTACCTAAATACAAATGAAAATTAAACTATTTAAAACTGAGTTGCGCTCTATTGTTTCCACATTATTATTGCTTGTCCTAGTTATTACCCAGTCTTTTGCACAAAGAGGCTATCCCTCAATCGGTAAAGTGGTAAGGATAGAACCTGAATTTGATAATTTGGTACCTAAGGATGCTAAAATAGAAGTGCTTGCTACTGGTTTTGTTTGGAGTGAAGGCCCTATTTGGGTAAAAAGTGGAGGATTTTTACTCTTTTCTGATGTGCCTACTAACACCGTTCATAAATGGACTCAAAAAGAAGGGGTAACCACTTTTTTAAAACCATCAGGCTTTACAGGCTTGGGCTTTTTTAGTAATGAACCTGGCTCAAATGGCCTGACCATTAATTTATCTGGTGAGTTAGTTTCTGCAGAACATGGTGATAGGAGAATATCTGCTATGCCACTTTCAGGTCAAGGTAAGCGTACTTTGGCGGATAAATTTGAGGGGAAAAAATTGAATTCGCCAAACGATGTGGTGCAGCATTCAAGTGGAGCATATTATTTTACAGACCCACCGTATGGCCTTGCTAGTCAGCAAGATACCGATCCTTTGAAAGAGCAAAACCTAAATGGGGTGTATAGAATAGGCACCGATGGAAGCCTGAAGATGGTTGTTTCTAACCTTTCAAGACCTAATGGTTTGGCTTTTTCTCATGACGAAAAGTTGCTCTATGTGGCTCAATCTGACCAAAAAGCTCCGACAATAACTTCTTATCCAGTCAATTCAGATGGCTCCTTGGGCGAAGGTAAAGTTTTTTATGATACAAAAGTGCTTTGGGCACAAGGTTTGAGAGGTGGTCCCGATGGCTTAAAAGTGGATAAAAAAGGAAACGTTTGGAGCACAGGCCCTGGCGGTGTAATAGTACTTTCGCCCGAAGGCAAGCTATTGGGAAGAATTGAAACAGGTGAAGCCACCGCCAATTGCGCTTTTGGCGATGATGGAAGTACTTTGTATTTGACAGCCGATTTTTATTTATGCAGAATCAAAACAAGTACGATAGGAGCTGGTTTTTAATAAATAAATTCCTGACTACTTTCAAAGTAATAAGCAACTGGAGGTAGGTTTACGCCTCTATTCAAAGTATTAAGCAAATAGTGGTAGGTTTACACCTCAAAAAAATAGAATGAAACAAATAGTGGTAGGTTTACGCCTCGAGGCGTAAACCTACCGTCGAAATCCCATTTTAAATGAGAATTGATTTAAAATAAAAAAATGAACAAGCAAATAGTTCTGGCTTCTCGCCCAATTGGTGAGCCAAGTTCTGATAATTTCAGATTGGAAACCAACCCAATACCCACTCCAGATGCGGGGGAAGTGTTGGTAAAAACCAAATATATTTCATTAGACCCAGCCATGCGGGGATGGATGAACGATTCCAAATCGTATATTCGCCCGATCCAAATTGATGAGGTTTTTCGGGCTGGAACGGCAGGAGTAGTAGTGGAGAGCAAGTCTGATAAATTCCAGGTGGGAGATGAAGTAACGGGTGGTTGGGGAGTCCAAGAATATGGTTGTGTAGCAGAAAAAGAACTCATAAAAGTAGACACTAAACATATTCCTTTGTCCACTTTTATGGCTACATTAGGCATGCCTGGAATGACCGCCTATTTTGGTCTTTTGGATACTGGGCAACCGAAGGAAGGGGAAACCGTACTCGTTTCAGCCGCCTCAGGTGCGGTGGGTTCTGTAGTAGGGCAGATTGCCAAAATAAAAGGCTGTTATGTAGTGGGCTTGGCTGGGGACGACGAAAAATGCAGATACTGTGTGGAGGAATTAGGGTTTGATGCCTGTATTAATTACAAAACTCAAAATGTGAAACAAGCTTTACGTGAAGCTTTTCCAAAAGGAATTGATATTTATTTTGACAATGTCGGAGGTGAAATTTTGGATATTGTCTTGGGGCAAATCCGAATGAAAGCCCGAATCATTATTTGTGGGGCTATCTCGCAATACAACAACAAAGAGGCGGTTAAAGGGCCAGCCAATTATCTTTCGCTTTTAGTCAACCGGGCTAAAATGGAGGGGATTGTGGTTTTTGACAATGCCGCTAATTATGGCAAAGCTGCTGCCGAAATGGCTGGCTGGATTGCCCAAGGCAAACTCAAAACCAAAGTTCATATTGAACATGGTTTGGAAAACTTTCTCCCAACATTAATGAAATTATTTAAAGGTGAAAACTTTGGAAAACTGGTGTTAGAAGTGGACTAATTCCTCTCCAATTCTGATATACTGTGTGGTCTTATAGGGCATGACTAAAATGTAAATTTTTATTCACGCCCTTTTTTGTTATGTTTACATAAACTCTTCACTATGAAAAATATTTACTCATTATTTACGCTCTTATTCGCTGTAAATCAATTATTTGCGCAACAAATTTCGAAAGAAGAACTCTTATTTTTCACCCCTAATTGGAAGGGAGAACGCTTTGCTGACGGCCGCCCAAAAGTGCCAGATGCCCTTTTGAAAAGGTTGAAATTAGTGACCCATGAAGAAGCTTGGGCAGTACTCAGAAACGAAAATTATAAATACCAATATGCAGATGGTTGGCAAATGATTAACCCTGATTCAGTATTGGTAGGTCGTGCCCTTACTGCTACTTTTATGCCCGGCAGGCCCGATATTCAACGGGTAATTGATGACCGTGGGCATAACAAAGATGGCCGGGTAAAATCCCAAAACTCCTGGCCAATTGATATGTTGGTAAAAGGGGATGTCTATGTAGTCAATCAATTTGGGGCACATGAAGATGGCCCTACTATTGGGGATAATTTGGGCAATTCCATTTTTACCAAATCGGGTAATGGAATTGTTTATGATGGAGCTATCAGAGACATCAATGGCCTCGAGGAAATCGGAGGTTTCACCTCCTTTTACAGAACTTATCACCCATCTCATCATTTGAATAACCCTGACGGGCAACTCAACACCACTTTGGTAGCCATCAATACGCCCACTTTAATTGGAAAAACCACAGTTTTACCAGGAGATGTGGTGCTCGGTCGTGATGGAGGTGTGATTTTTATCCCTCCTCATTTGGTGGAGAAAGTAGTAAAAACCTCTGAAATAGTGCGTTTGAGAGATATGTTTGGTCATCAACGCCTTCGTGAACAAAAGTATACCCCAGGTCAGATTGACACTCGTTGGTCTGAAGACATTGAGAAGGATTTCTCTAGATGGTTAAGTGAGCGAATCGATAAATTACCCGTTCCAAAAGAACAAATTCAAGAATTTTTGAAAGGTAGAACCTGGTAAATAATAGTGAATCGTGAATGCTAAATTTTGAGAGATAAAAAATGAGTGATAAGCCTCCTATAAAAACCTAAAATTTAAAATACCTTATGACCTCCCGCAGAAATTTTCTTCAAAAAGCCAGTATTACTTCGGCATTGGCTGCCACAAGTTTCCAAAACTTTGGCAACGAATATGTGAAAGCAATTGACCAAACTCCCAAAAGTTCGGCTCCCGCTGACCTCAAGATTACCGATATTAAATGCGGTTATATCAGAAATGGACATAGCCTTTTTGTGAAAATATATTCTAATCAAGATATTGTAGGGCATGGCGAAGGGGTGGATGCAACACCCGGCACCTATCATTTGGTGAAAATGTTCGGCAACAGACTTAAAGGCAAAAGCCCGTTAAATGTTCACCGATTATTTGAAGACATCCGGCGATCAGGTTTTTTTGAAGGAGCACAATCTGGTATGTTTATCGCTGTACTTTCGGCGGTAGAAACAGCCCTTTGGGACTTGGCTGGAAAGGCGTTAGGCTTACCAGTTTATCAATTATTGGGGGGTAAATTCCGTGATTCGGTGCGAGTTTACATGGATACCGCCCTCTATCAGAATACTTTGCCAAAACCGGAAGATTTTGCCAAAGCAGCCCGTGAGGCGGTGGATATGGGTTTTAATGCCGTGAAATTTGACCTCGATCAAGCCAACGACCCCAACAAATACGACCGATACAACTGGACGGCGGGGCCGGCAGAGGTGCAGCGTATGTATGACCAAATGGCCGCCGCCCGAAAAGAAGTAGGCCCCAATATTGATATCTGTGCCGATATGCACGGCCGCTATGATGCACCCACTGGCGAAAAGGTAGCTAAAATTTTAGAGCCTTTAAATATGATGTGGCTCGAAGAACCCATCCCTGCCGAAAATGTTGATGCCTATAAGAAAATTGCCGACCAGACCAGCACACCTATTTGCGCAGGAGAGAACCATTATTTGGCATTAGGCTTTAGGCCTCTTTTGGAAAAAGGAGCGGTGGATATTATAATGCCTGACCTCCAAAAAGCGGGTGGACTGGGGGAAGGCCAACGCATTGCTAATTTGGCCAACCTTTATTACGTGCCATTTGCGCCTCATATGGTCGCTTCTTATTTAGGAGCGATGGCCTCGGCGCATGTTTGTGCTTCAGTGCCTAATTTCATGATTTTGGAATGGCAAATCTACTTCCATAAGGACCCGATGTTCAAAGAAATTGTGACTTTTGATGGTGAAATGGTGACTAAAGGTGCCATCAAAGTGTCAGATAAACCGGGTATAGGGGTAGAGATTAACCAAGAAGGCATGCGTAAATACGCCACTCCTGGCGTTCCATTCTTTGAATAATTTATTGATTATTAGGGGCTTATCGACAGTGAGTGCAGTTACTCATTGAATTATTAATGGATTGGAATGTGAGTTACAATTTTGAAAGTTTCATAAATGAAAAAGCTGCAAACCATTGATAATCAATAGTTTGCAGCTTTAAAGTTAACCTACTAGGATTCGAACCTAGACTGGCAGAATCAAAATCTGACGTGCTACCCTTACACCATAAGTCAATCTTACCTTTTCGTAAATTGGTCTGCAAAATTACTAAATTAATTTATAAGAGCCAAATCAAAATTTAAAAAAAGCATTAAAATCTGGTGATAGTTTCAAGTTTTTTAGCTTATTCCTGAGGTGCTAACCTCTGCATTTATTTTCTTAACTAGTCCCTGCAAAACATTGCCAGGCCCACATTCGATGAAATTTAAAGCACCATCGGCAATCATATTTTGTATACTTTGCGTCCATCTAACAGGTGCCGTAAGCTGAGCAATCAGATTTTGTTTGATGGTTGCTACTTCTAATGCTGGGGCAGCATTTACATTCTGATAAATAGGGCAAATAGGGGCTTTCATCGTCGTATTTTCAATAGCTATGGCAAGTTTTTCACGGGCAGGCTCCATCAATGGCGAATGAAAAGCACCCCCCACTTGTAAAGGCAGTACCCGTTTGGCTCCAGCTGCTTTCAAAAGCTCAGAGGCCGCTTCGATTCCCGCAAAACTTCCAGAAATCACTACTTGGCCAGGGCAGTTATAATTGGCAGCCACCACTACTTCATGAGAAATAGATTGACAAATCTCCTCAATCTTCTCATCCGCAAGACCCAATACAGCGGCCATAGTGGAAGGGTTCAACTCACAGGCGGCTTGCATAGCCATCGCTCGTTGATAAACCAAAAGAAGCCCATCAGCAAAATTGATTGAACCCGCCGAAACCAATGCTGAAAATTCGCCTAGTGAATGCCCGGCCACCATTTGAGGGGAGAAATTATCCGCAATGGCCGCTTTTATTACTGAATATAAAAATATAGCTGGCTGGGTAATTTTGGTCTGTTTGAGGTCTTCGGCACTGCCTTCAAACATAGTTTCAGAAATAGAAAATCCCAATATTTTGTCGGCTTCTTCAAACATGGCTTTTGCTATATCTGATGATTCATATAAGTTTTTGCCCATTCCAACATATTGAGCACCTTGGCCTGGAAAAAGGTATGCATTCATTTATTATTATATTTAAGGGGTTGTAAAATAGAAATCACTTGTCAAAAATCTACTTTCAAATTAAGATTTTCAATTCTGGAAAATTCTCTCAATTTACCTTCAGAAAAGGCTATATCAAAATCTTGAAGTGAATAAGTGCTATCAATCGGTGCATAGTTGATATAATCTTGAAATCGAACGCCAGCCACTGATTGGGATTTTATGCGTTCTCTAAATCTAATACCACCCCCATCCGTTTTATAACTGTATACAAAATAATCCATCAGATTAGTTGCTTTATTAATCCAATAAACAAATTCATCCTCGTGGTCTTTACCTCCATTTTCTTGTTGAAAGGTCACTTTAATTTTATGATAATGATCTGCACCAATTTGACCCTCACCCAAATAGGTTTTTATGGCAGCTTCATCATTCAGTGGCTTGGGTAACAACGCAAAATATACTACGGAATTAATTGAATTTTTGTATTTTTTGGCCATAGAATCGGCCAATTCTATTTGCTTATTTGCCACGAATCTTATCAAACCTTCATTAGAAAAAACATCCTTAATCTCATTTCCAGAGGTATCCTTCCCGATACGAATATAGGTAAATTGATCCCCATCTTTGTCTATTTTATAATGCTTATCCCGAAAGTCGAAGCTCACTTTAAGCTGGTCGTAATGCTCTCCTCCATGAGCTTTAATGCTTTCGTTTATAATTTGTTGCGCCTTATCTGGCTTGCTTTTGCAATTGGTTATTCCGAATACCAAAACAATCGATAAACAAAAACTAATAAAGGTGTATTTGAGAAAATTATGGATGTTTTTCAATCGAAATCAGGTTTATTTAATAATACAAAAATGGTAATTTTTATCCAAAAATTTAAAAAATAATCTGTTTATTTGCATAAAATGCATTTATGAGGTCGATTTATCTATTGGTTATTATCAGTTTCTTTTCTTTTGAAAGCTATGCTCAAAATAATGAATTTAGTATTATTTCTGACATCATCATTACTGGAAATGAAAAAACCAAAAACTCGATAATACTGCGGGAACTCGATTTTGAAAAAGGTGATACCTTATACTTTGAAGAGATTGAAGAAAAAATAAATTTGAATCGTAATAAGATAGTCAATTTGCAACTTTTTTTAAGTGTTGATTTAAAAGTAATTAAGTGTGAGAATCCATTTGCGGAGTTACAGATAAATTTATCAGAGCAATTTTATATTTTCCCATTTCCTGTATTTCGATTAGCCGACCGCAGTTTTAATGAATGGTGGTATAATAGAGGCCATAAGCTAAACCGAACTATTTATGGCGTGAATCTGGTACATTTGAATGTAGGAGGCAGAGCCGAGGAACTTATCTTAAACCTCGAAAATGGCTTTACAAGGCAGTTGGGAATCATTTTCAGAAAGCCTTATATTGATAAAAAAATGAAAACTGGTTTTGATTTCGAATTATTTTATAATACCAATAAACAGATTGCCTACCGAACCGATTTAGATAAACTTGTTTTTGCTAGGAATGATGAAAGTGTACTTTTAAGAAAATTTACAAGCTTAATTGCTTTAAGGCGTCGCAATAATTTTTTTGTACGACAAAGGCTTGAGCTAGCTTATTTCAATGAAACTTTGAGTGATTCTATCTCTGCTTTAAATCCCAATTATTATTTAGATTCCCGTGCAAAAACCGATTATTTTAGATTGAGCTATGCCTATATAGTTGATCATAGAAATAACCTGAATTATGCCAATACTGGCCACTATTTCAAAGCTAGGTTAAGCAGAACAGGGCTGTTTAAAAACGATCAATTGAGCCAAAATGAGGCCTATTTTGTTTATGCTCATTTTTTTGATTTGGGAAAAAAATGGTATGTCGATTACAACATTCGAGGTAAAATTACGAGCCCAAAACTTCAAGCTTTTGCCATTTCTCAAGCTTTGGGTTATAAAAATGAAAACATTCGTGGCTTTGATTTGCATGTAATCGATGGTCAAAAATTTGGAATTTTTAAAACGAATTTCAGAAGACAAATATTCGACACCGAGTTTAAAGTGCCTGCAATCGGTGTCTTGAAATCGGCTCAAAAACAACCTCTGAGCTTGTACGCCCGAGCCTTCGTAGATGGCGGCTATGTTTGGAATAAATATTCAAACCTGAACAACAGCCAATACGCCAACCGATTTATCACTGGCTATGGACTAGGGGTAGACCTCGTTTCCATCTATACAGGTGCACTTAAAATATCCTATTCTTTCAATAATTTTGGTGACCGAGGCTTGTATTTTGCTTATGGCAGAGAATTTTAATTCATCCAAATCATTCAAACTTAATAGATTTAAATTTTAAAACTTTATCAGATGAAATGCCACTAATCACTGGCATGAAATAAAGATCCACAAAAGCATTTTCACGGCTATTCAATTGACATTCAACCCATTTCATTTTCCCCCAACCACCAGTTGATTCAAATTTTGCTTTGCCAATGATCGGTCCTGCTACCGAATTTTTACGAACTTGAATCTCTCCAGATTTGCCGTTTGAGGCATATTCAAAACTTATTTTTTCAATACCAGTCAAATCAATATTCCGATAAATCAAATAGGCTTTAGAAGGTCCCTCCCGCAATTCGCCCCAATCAAATACAAATCCTGGATGTTTGTCCGCATCCATTGCTCGTAAAATATTGCTCCTGAGCAGAATAGAATTCTCAGCTTTTTGTATATTCTTGCCATTGATGCCCTTATCAGCATAACTAGCTTTTAAGGTATAATAGCCTTTTGGATTATCATTTTGATGGTCGGTAAAATTGAAAATACCTTTTTGGCTAATAGGTTTGAAATCTCTTTTAGGGTCAGTTAATGAAAAGATATATTTGACCATTTCTTGGACATCTTGCCTGCCCAATTGGGGATGCGCCGCCATCACATGTTCGGTGCCCCAGTTTCCACCACCCCCTTCAATTATTTTTTTAGTGAGCATATCCAATGAACCTGAGCGCCCTGTATATTTTTTGGAAATGGCTTCAAGGCTAGGTCCAAATGATTTTTTATTCACTTGATGGCAGGCTTTACAATCACTATTATCCATCAATGTTTTGCCCAGCGATCCTGAAACGATTGAGGCCACCACTTTACCATTCACCATGGTTTCATCAGCAGGTTGCAATGGCTGTGGGTTGTAGTTATAGACTGTTTTGATTTTGTTTTTATCAATATTTTTATCTTCTATATCATTCACTACTACTTCATAGTTGAGTGGCTTACCTTCAAAATAGAAAGTTTTATTTTGGGAGGTTGCCACCGCTACACTTGGTTTGGTATTTCCAAGAATTACCGTAATGGTGTCTGCATGTGATAGGCCAGCTAAATCCTTTACTTTCAATATTAATAAGTGCTTTCCATTGGTTTTGAAAGTATAGTCTAATACTGGTTTGGTTCCCACAATTTGAGTGCCCAGTATCCATTCATAGGTTATTTTATCATCAAAATCAGGATCTACCCCTCTACCGCTGGCTTTGATTTTATAAGGGGCTTTGCCCACCACTTCTTTGTACTTTGGAAATATTCTTGATTCTGAGGTAATAAAAGATTGCTTATTTACTTTGTCAATTAAAGCGGTATCCATTACAAATACCGATGCAACTGGTGGTCTGTTAGCCTCATTGTATCTTATTTTCACTAAACGTGCATCGGTATTATCAGCACCATATACTGAACCATACTCCAACATAAACATTTCACCTTCTTTACTAAATGCTAAATCGATCGGCCTCCTAAAATCGCCAATGGTGGGCATAAATCGCTCATTTCTTACATAATTCTCTTTCTCATCGAATCGCAACGCAATCACCCAATTACGCATCCAATCGAATCCAAACAGTGCTCCATCATAATATTCAGGAAATTTTGATTTAGAATTGGAGCCCTTATTAAAAGTATAAAATTCGCCCGCCATCGCACTTCTACCGCCAATACCTAGTTCAGGGAATTCTGGCGAAGCTGAATAAGGATAATAAATCATCGCTGCTCTTGCAGGAGGCAATTCTTGTAAACCAGTATTATTGGGTGAATTATTGATTGGTTTCTGAGGATTGTAATTCGGGCCATTTTTTTTGGTTTCAAAATCATATTCAGCATAAGCATAATTGTTGCCGACAAAATAGGGCCAGCCGTAATTTCCTGGTGTTTTGGCCTGATTAAATTCGTCGTAACCCTTTGGCCCACGTGTACTGTCTTCACCCGCATCAGGCCCTATTTCACCCCAATAGATCGTATTTGTTTTGGGATTAATCGCAATCCTATAAGGGTTCCTGCAGCCCATCGCAAATACTTCAGGACTGGTTTTAGCCGTGCCAACAGGAAATAAATTGCCGGCAGGAATAGTATAAGTACCATTTTTTTCGGGGTGAATTTTTAAAATTTTACCCTTTAAATCATTGGTATTGGAAGCCGATCGCTGAGCATCCATTGGAAAGTGCTCAGGTGCTGGTCGCTCGTCGATAGGAGCATACCCATTTGAAGGAAAAGGTGTAGTGCCATCACCCGTCGAAATAATTAAATTCCCTTTACTATCAAAAGCCAACGAACCTCCGTGATGAGCTCCGCTATTAATCTGAACGGGTACTTTTAGTAATACTTTTTCAGAATTAAGATCAAGCACATTGGTTTTGCTCAATGTAAATCTAGAACAGTGGAAATACATAGGCTCCCCTTCGATTGGAGGTGAATAATATAAATAAATCCAATTATTATGGTCGAAATCTGGGTCTAAAGTAACTCCAATCAGCCCTGTGCCTCCCTTCATCACTAATGGAAATCGATGGATCAATTTGTTTTGGTTCGTTTTGCTATTAAAAACAGAAAAGTTGCCTTCCAATTCGGTATAAAAAACCCGTCCGTCGTTGGCAACTGCCAATTCCATTGGATTGTCTAAGTCGTTGACTAGTACCGTTTTCTCAAATCTTGACTCCTCCGGTTTAGCTTTTGAATAGGCTTTTGAATAATCCAATGGTTTATTTTGACCTATTACATATTGTAAACCACCCCACAAATGTTTAATAAAATCCGGCTCTGAAAAACTTGAATCTTCATGACCTCCACCTGTATAAAATGACCTGCCTCCATCAAAATTATGATACCAAGCGATTGGATGATAACTCCCATTAGTGCCCCCTTCATAAGTGCTTTCGTCCAAATAGGCCAGAATATTCAAATCTCTGGCAATCGATTTATAGTTATACCATTCGTCGGTTCTGGGCCATGTTTTTGGTAAATGTTTCGTTGAAATATGAGTGCTATCTACTACTAAAACGTTTGCTTTACGAACATTTGAATTACTGGGATGGCTTTCAAAATAGGCTCCCACCAATTCGCCATACCAAGGCCATCCATATTCAGTATCAGCGGCCGAATGGATACCCAAATAGCCTCCACCAGCCTGAATATAGCGTTCAAAAGCTGCTTGCTGTGCATTATTAAGTACATCGCCTGTGGTGCAATTGAACACTACAGCTGCATATTTTTTTAGGCTTTCATCATTGAAAACATCTGATGATTTAGTAGTATCCACTTCAAAATTATATTGCTTCCCAAGCTTTTGAATGCCCGCAATCCCAAATGGAATACTAGAATGTTTCCAACCTTTTGTTTTAGAAAAGACCAAAATTTTTGCTGGGGTAGATTGAGAGAAAATCGAATGAGAAAATGAAACAAATGTGATGATGAGAAAATAGTTGAGAAATTTCTTCTGGTAAGGCTTCATTCGTTATGAGTTGATTTTGAATTTTAGAGTGT
>JAZKGO010000053.1:14460-17974 GCA_040385875.1 Bacteroidota bacterium | reverse complement strand
AATTTCTTCTGGTAAGGCTTCATTCGTTATGAGTTGATTTTGAATTTTAGAGTGTCTATTTTTAAATCCTTCATGCTCAATTCTTTAAAATTTTTGGTAAAATCCATAGAAAGAATAGGAATTTTGTATTATTTGTTTTGAGCTTTCAAAAGTAAGGAATTTTGGATAAACTATGTGATTGTATTGCTATTTCTCAGGGTAAGCACCTATAAGCAAATGTGATTGTTGTTTAAAGTTAGGCTAAGTCTGTGGTAGCTTAGCTAAGGGCTTAGCTTCATAAACAACAGTGGTAGAGTTATGATTACAATACTATTCATCTACTAATCTAGCGCCCGCAACTCCGGGTTTCTTTTCAGCAAGCTTTAATACTATTTTAAGCGTCTCAAGATTAATTTCTTCCAGTTTCTTAAATCTAATACAACTTAAGCCTTTAGTAAGTTTGCCAAGCTCCTTTTTATATTTTTCCACCGCTGCCTTGTCCTCAATAATTGCACATATATAAATAGCTATATGATCTTTTTGATTGGCCAATGAAATGATAGGCCAAGCTTTTTTTTGCTTTTTTGTATCAAGATAATAAAAAGATCCGTAACCAATCATATTGGAAGCATAATAGGGTTTAAGCTTCGGAACTGCTTCTTGAATAAAAGCGTGGAGAAAATCAATCTCTTTTTTGCGGTCGTCGGGTACCATCAGAAGATATTCTTCCACTGAGTTGGCCGCATTTTTTGCAAACATGTTCATGGTCGTATCGTTTATTTGTTCACCACTAGCACAAGCGTCTCGCTTGTGCTTTTTTATTCCGATTATTGTTTATAGATTCACCCATAGTTAACTTTCTGTTTTGCTTTATTTTTATCCTTCTACCTTATCGAATTGGCAGCGAGCGAGACGCTTGCGCCTGAAAGGTAAATGCCAAATTAAATGAACATGATTTGCCATAATACAAAAAGCATAAATTTCCACTCTTTCATCTAATACTAAATTTTTTAAGATATTTATAACCACCATTTTATATTCGTCCGCTTCCAATAAATAATTCCAATCTTTTATTGTTGCAGTAATGTATTCTGGTTGGTTTTTTGTTTGTAACATATTGTTATACTTCAAAATATCTTGGTGTGGTTGGCCGAAAAGGCCGAACCACGGCGATGTTTGATATTTTTTAAAAATTATTTTGCTGTTACCCTAGCCGCAATTCTGCGATTTTTGGCACGCCCTTCCTCTGTGGCATTGGAAGCCGATGGATACTGAGGGCCATATCCTTCTGATTCTAAGCGGCTTGGCTCAATACCTAAAGCCACAATTGCTTTCACCACCGCAGCGGCTCGATTCGCCGAAAGCTGTAGATTTGATTTTTTTGAGCCTACATTATCCGTATAGCCTCCTATTTTCAACTTTACTTGGGGGAATGCTTTCAATATTTCAGCAATATTTTTAATCTGATTTTGAGATTCAGCTTTGAGTGTTGCCTTGCCTGTGTCAAATTTCAAGCTATCGAAATCAAACCAAGTGTTTTTATCTACTATTTTTGATTTATCTTCAATAAAATTGATCAGACTTTGCTCAAATCCTGTCTGTGCGACTTTAAATGCAAATCCGGAAGAAAGTTTTTTATTCCTGGCACTATCCTCTTGGGCAACATGCAAAGCGATAGAGTCCTTTATCATTTGAGTAATCTTTTTTAATGGATTACTGCCCAATTCAGTATTCACTTCAAGGCTGTCTGTAATGGCAACTGATTCTGTTTTATTACAACTTTTAATGAAAAACCAAGACCCAAACAATATTCCAGCACCTATTAGCCAAGGGAAAAAGTTGAATCCATTGGTCAATCCGCTCCCCTCTAAATCTGATTCATTTGAAATTGTTTTTTGGTCTGCCTCCTCCTCATTCAATTCAGCTAGGTCCAGAAACTTCTCTGCGCCATCAGGAATAACAGTTTTTAGCACTTCTTTTTGGCCTATCAACAAATTTGACAAGCCCGATGCACCCAAGCCCTGTGACGAAATTTGTTTCCCTACTACTGCCATCAAAACGGAAGCAGAGAGACTCAACACTGAGGAGGAGGAGGACTTTTTAGTACCTGCAAGGTTGGTAATCAAATCAACAACCCCGCTTGCTTTTGGGCCCAGTAGGTTATCAACTAATGCTGAACCTCCTGATAAAATCCCTGAAATTCCTTCTGGTGAACCCAACAAATCAGCCAAACTATTCAATAAACTTCCGTCATGGTTTCCTTCATTGAACATTTCAACAAGAGTGTCCGATTCTTCCAAAGTTGAAGCTTTTTCCAATAAATTACCCAAAATTATGGGAGTAGTTGCACTGAATGCAGTTTGAGTATTTTCGGAAGATTCTCCAAGAAAATTCGAAATCTTACCTACCACCTCTGTGGTAAGTTGCTCTTTTACCAAACCTAGTAAGTCAGTTGACATATTTGTGATAATAATTTAAGCGTGAAAAAAATTTATATCTAAAAATATTGTTGAAAGTTGAATACGCAAAACCTATTATTAAAGAAATTGTAATCTATTAATAATGAGTTAATTAGCAAGTTTACTTTTTCGATAGCCATATGAAAAATAAATGACCAAACCCAGCGCAAGCCAACCACCAAACCAAGCCCAATTGAGGGCTGTCATGCCCGTCAATAAATAAAGGCAAGAGACTAGGCCTAATAACGGGATAAGTGACCAATTTTTCAGGAAAGCAAAAACAGCAATGATTAAGCAAATTGACCAGAAAAGTATAGTCAGAATATTCAAAGTCAGATTCACATTTTCACCCTCTTGAATCAATAAATTTGAAAAATAGTTGGGGGAGAATACTTTTAACAATGCCATTATTCCCAAAATGATTAATGGAAAAGTAAACTTACCATTGATATAAGGTAGATGAAATTTCCCTTCCACTTTTTCCCTTCGGGGCAAAAATAATACACCCCCACAAACCAAAACAAAAGCAAATAAAGTGGCAATACTTGTAAAATCGAGTACAAAAGTTTTGTCTGTAAATAATATGGGAATACCCACTACAAAGCCTGTAAGAATGGTGGCAAATGAAGGTGTTTGGTATTTCGGGTGTATTTTTTGGAAAATTGAGGGCAATAAACCATCACGACTAATACTCATCCAAATTCTCGGTTGGCCCATTTGAAAAACCAATAAAACGCTTGTCATGGCTATTACGGCACAAATAGCCACTGCAAACTGCATCCAGCCGATATCTAAATTTTCCTTTTCAAAAATAAAAGCTAACGGGTCACCCACATTTTCAAATTTTGAGTAATGTACAGTACCCGTTAACACCAAAGTGAGCAAAATATACACGACTGTACAAATAACCAATGAATAAATCATGCCTTTAGGTAAATCCCTTTGAGGATTTTTGCTTTCTTCCGCCAAAACAGATACTGCATCAAAGCCAATATAAGCGAAAAATACGCCTGAAACAGCAGCCAAAACACCCCCAAACCCATTTGGCATAAATGATTCAACCCCATCAGAATTGG
>JAZKGO010000053.1:0-14360 GCA_040385875.1 Bacteroidota bacterium | reverse complement strand
GCCAAAACACCCCCAAACCCATTTGGCATAAATGATTCAACCCCATCAGAATTGGCTGGTGTCCAGTTGAAACTTAGTCCATTTTTAAATATCATATAACCACCCACAAAAAGTACAAAGCCGATTACAATCAGTTTTAACATCACCATTACATTGCTGAAATTGCGACTTTCCTTTATGCCTCGGAACACCAAATAGGTAATTAACACATTGATAATGAGGGCAGGAAGGTCAAAGATAATTCTTAATCCCCCAATTTGGGGAGAATCGTTCCAAGCATTTAGAAGCTCAACATTGGCTTTTTTATCTAGGAAAGCGAGCTTTTCAGCACCGTCGGTTATGGCTGTAAATTTTTCAAAATTCGTACTGGCCTCCATATAGCTGCAGGTGAGAAAATCGCTCATATGCACGTTTATTTTTTCCAAAAAACTAGTAAAATAATCGCTCCAACTAAATGCAACGTAAATATTGCCTATAGAATATTCCATTATCAAAGCCCAACCAATTATCCAGGCAAACATTTCACCGAAACTGGCGTAGGCATAGGTGTAGGCACTGCCCGCTACGGGTATACGACTGGCAAATTCGCTGTAGCAATAGGCAGTAAAGCCGCAAGCTATGCCGCACATGACGAACAAAATAACCACGCCAGGCCCGCCGTTGAAAACAGCTCCACCAAGACTACTGAAGCTCCCCGCACCAATGATGGCAGCAATGCCAAAAAAGGTTAAATCTTTTACGGATAGCACCCGCTTTAAGCCTGAGCTATGCCCATCTTCCTCTGCCAAAGCGGCATCGGCCACTATTTTATCAATGTTTTTAGTACGAAATACACTCATAGTTTGAAGATTAAAGTTTTGCGTAAAAATAAACAATAAATTGAAAGTACGATTCAATATGTATTTTTGGTGTGTACTTAATTTTTTTTAATTGTCTCAGCGATCAGCCTTTTAATACATTTTTAAATAATTCAAAAATCTTCTGATGTCTATTTGTCATGTAAAAAATTTAAATTCATTAAATTGCGTTCAAATAAGAGATTGGTAATAGCTCATGGTGTCAATAAAAATAGAGAACCTTACAAAATTTTATGGTGTTCAAAAAGTGTTGGACGGAATCCATTTAGAGGTAAATGAGGGCGAAATTGTGGGATTTTTGGGTCCAAACGGAGCGGGGAAATCTACCACTATGAAAATTTTGACTGGATTTTTACCAGCCAGCTCGGGTTCGGCAACTATCTTAAATTTTGACATCAATACTCAATCCAATGAAGCGAAAAAAAATATAGGCTATTTACCTGAGCACAATCCTCTTTATCTGGAAATGTATGTGAAAGAATTTTTGGAGTTTATTGGTTCGCTCTATGGAATGAGAGGAAGTAAATTAAAAAAAAGGATTTCAGAACTGATTGATTTAGTAGGGCTTAATCAAGAGCAATCGAAAAAAATTCGGGAACTTTCCAAAGGGTACCGCCAGCGTGTAGGCCTCGCTCAGGCACTTATCCATGACCCAAAAGTACTTATTTTAGATGAGCCCACTACTGGTCTTGACCCCAACCAAATCACTGAAATCAGATCTGTGATTAAAGAAGCTGGTAAAAACAAAGCTGTCCTGTTTTCTTCTCATATTATGCAAGAAGTGGAGGCCATTTGTGATCGGGTAATTATCATACACAAAGGCAAAATTGTAGCTTCAGGCACTTTATCAGAAATAAAGGCAAAAGGGAATAGCCTTGAAGAAGTATTTAGAGAGCTAACTCAATAGTAGTCAGGTTTAAAATTCCTACGAATCAATCATCCAAAAGACCGTTTAATCATTTTACAAATAAATAAATTTATTCTTAAGCCATTGTAAATTAAATGTTTACGATTCCCTTTGAGCATTTCATTCAAAAAATGAAATATCTAATTATACTAAATAATTACAATATTTTTTTTCGGAAATAGTTGTTATGAAAAATTGAATCTATTCTCAAATTCAATTTAAAAGGTTTTACAATTTATTATTTTGTCTACCTATTTGTAGCCTTTTAATCAAAATTTAGTCACTAATAAAACAACTAACATTATGAAAAAATTAATTTTAATTTTTGTAAGTCTATTTTTATTTGAATGTAACAACAATACAAAAAATAAAAATTCAGAAGCAATCGAAGCATCAAAAAAAGCTGATTCATTGGCAGTCAACTCAATAGCTAAAAATGACTCAGTTTCAATTCTCTCAGAAAGAGAATCCAATCGTCGTGAAACTGACATTTCCGAGAATAAGAGTCCTATTTCAGAGAAAACAGGCGTATCTTCACCTACAGTAAATAAGAAAAAACGCTGGAGTAATAAGAAAAAAGGTGTGATAATTGGTGCTACCTCTGGTGCAATCGCTGGAGCTGTCGTGAGTAAAAAGAAGGGAAAAGGAGCCATTGTAGGCGGTGTAATTGGTGCTGGGGTGGGATTAACCACAGGCGCTATCTTGGACAATAAAGAAAAAAATCAATAATAGAATCGAATAAATCTTAACATTATGAAATCATTAGCAATTATTATTACAATCATTCTGGTAGCTACGAACTTTAGTTTTGGTCAAGGATCGCTACCAGTAGGCAAAAACCAATTGAATATTGGGGTAGGGCTATCAGAGTACGGTGTACCTATTTATTTAGGCATTGACCATGCTGTTGGCAGAGATTTTACAATTGGCGGCGAGGTATCTTTTCGTGGTTATCGTGAAAACTGGAAAAACAACTATTATAGGCATAACATCACCCAAATTTCAGGAAACGGAAATTACCATTTCAACCGTATTTTTCAAATGCCTCGGAAATGGGATCTTTATGCTGGCTTAAACCTTGGTTTTACTATTTGGTCGTCACCCAATGATTATGGCGGGTCACATAGCTCAGGGCTTGGCCTTGGTGCTCAATTAGGAGCCAGATATTATCTGAACAACAAAGTGGGTTTAAACTTGGAATTTGGAAGTGGCAATGCTTTTTATGGAGGCAAATTTGGCTTAACCTTCAAACTATAACCCATACAATTTTATTAAATTTTATGAAAGACATCTCACTATGGGATGTCTTTTTTTGCACCCTGTGAATTTCTCAATAAGTCAATGTGTTCATAAACAATCATTTACAGAATATTTTAAATGATTTTGGAGCGGATTTTTTTCGAATAAATATGGTTAATTTTTTATTGGATGGTATATCTGCAAAGTATAAATTACGGTATCATTACAAGATATATTTTTACAAAAGAACAATTACAAACTTTGTGAAATGAAAGCCTTTTCATTATTAGTATTCCATTCTTAAGCCATTACAGAAACCATTTGCAAAGCAATTTCCCCAATTTCTTTCTCCCCTTTAATTTCAATTTCAGGAAAAGCCTGCTCCGGAGTGATTCCTTTTGAAAATAATTTCCAGGCGATTTCTGGAGTCATGCTAACCGTGGAAATAGGCTTTCCTGAAGGATTATTTATCAACTTCCATTCGGTTTCTTTTTTGATAATATTCCACTCACCACCAATATCAGTAAGCACTTTTATTGAAACCACAGTACCTATTTTGGCATCAACATTACGATAAGTAGGGGGGAGGCCAAACATAAAAGTATCAATAAATGGGTAAAAAAGCGCTTTTGTGAAGAGAGCCTGCTTGCCCACTGCTTCCCTGATTTGTTGTTGATGAATAAATTTTTCGGTGTATTCTCTTGCAATATGAAACCAATTTTGAGACTGATCTTGCCCAGCCCATGCAACCGAAAATACAGCAATGCCAAAAGGATCTAGCGTTTGTAAATGGTCAGAATATTGTTTGCCAGTGGCTTCTAAAAGCTCAATTAATACCGTAGGACTTAGTCGTTTGGTGGCATTTGTCCAAGATGCATTCAATTGATTCAGGTAAGCTACCAAATCAGAATAGGAATGAATATGGGTTGGCTTTTCGCCAAAATAGTTATCTCTTGAATAGGACAAAGCTCTCAAATTTCCATCAAGCAAATGGGAGGCGATATCTTTTACCGTCCAAAGTTTTGCAATTGTGGGTGCATGCCATTCTTCTGCGGTCAATGATTTTAATAGACCAATCAGCATTTGATCCAAGACTGGAAACAAATGGAGTGTTTGAATGGGTGTTTTCGATGAATTTGTAATCATAAACCAGTTGAATAACTCAAATATACAAAAAATGATTGGAGCTGTTTTTGGGTAATTTATTGGTTTTAGATTCTAAATTAATAAAAAAAGCCCATCTTGGAAATTCAAGATAGGCCTTTTTTTGACTATTTAATGGCTTTATTTTTGTGTTAAACTTTTCGATTTGAGTTTTGGCAAATTTTGAAATTTACCAAATTCTACTAATTTACTTCAATCTTGTAGCCTCTACATCAAACATATCCATTAGCTTCCCGGCAGCGTGGTCATCATCTTTTTTGGTGATAACCATTGTAACATCATAGCTTGAAATGGTGAATGCAACTGTAATTTCATCACCAACGATGGTTGCTGAACTCATAGGTGTTTCTGCTTTTGACTCTGGATCGGTAAAATACCCCATTGTTTTTCCTTCTTTGGTTTCAAATTTCATAGGTACCACCGCATCGCCATTAGGCGTTCCTTTAATTATTACAGTCCATTTACCTTCAAAATAATTGGGAGCTGCGGCTGTTTGCGAAAAACTGCTCAGAGCAATTCCAAAAAATAATGTAATAAGAATAATGCTTACTTTTTTCATTGATTTGATTGTTTAAATTGATTGTTTTTATTATTTAATTCTTGTTGCTTTTGTTTTGAACATACCCATCATCGAGCCGCTCAAATTATCTTCGTCTACTTTTTCAAGCGTTACATTAATATCATAGCTCGACATTTTGAAATAGACTGTTAATTTTTCTGGCGTTTCTTCAATTTTATCTAATGGCACTTCTTTTGGTTCGCCATCATTTGGGGTAATTGTTCCAGTGAGTTTGCCGTCTTTTCTAGCCAAATCAAGCGTGAGTGTTGCATCACCATTTGGTGTACCAATGAACGTTGTTTTCCATTTTCCAACAAAATAATCCGTACTTGCAATAGGCTTTGCCACAGCAGATTGATCTTGAGCTGAGCTTTCATTGCCCATTTTAAACTCCAATCCCATAACTACCATCAATGAGCCTTCAGCTTTTGGATTTACAAAAACGGCATACACATCTTGTAATTTATCCGTTGCAACTCCTGCTAGATTTATTGGCACTTTTACCATTTTAGGGTTAAAATCCATTTTGTCGGTTGCTTCTAAGAATTGAGATTCGCCCAATAATTGCCCTTTTGCGCTGCCCAATCGCAATTCAACTTTTCCGCCAGCGGCATTTAATTGTGGTTTTGGAGCTGTAGCCATCACCACCAATTCTGAAATTCCGCTCAAATCAATTTGATAAATACCCATATAAGCACCTGATTTTGATGGAATTGCCATATTGTTGCCACCAAAAGCCATTTTATTAATATCTTCATAAATATCAAAGCCGTGGGCATCTACTTTCGCATTTCTCATGGTGAAAGTTTGCTCCGATTTTAAAGATGGCAGGCCGTTTGAGCCTTGGTCTTCATAAGCTGCCCTTACAATATATATACCTTTTCCTTTGTCGCCAGAAGGCACTTTGGCAGTAAACGTGCCTTTTACCGGAAGCGATTTTTCCTTTGGTTTTTCATTGGCAATATTCAAAATGTATTTCACCATTTCTGATGCGTCGCCTGTAGAAAGTTGAGGATGCCCAGCCATTGCAGTTTCGCCCCAAACGCCTGATCCTCCAGCAATTATCTTTTTAGTTAATTTTTCCAAAGCGGCATTATCGCCTTTGTATTTGTTGGAAACATCACGATAAGTTGGCCCAATTGATTTTTTCTCTTTACTATGGCAAGCCATGCAATCATTGGCTTCGATTAATTTTTGGCCTTTTGCAAAAGCGGCATTGGCATCAGCCGAGCGATGTCCCATAGCAATGATATTTTTATCGAATCCTTCTTCCAAATAATCAATATTTACGGCTACATTTTCAGGGTCAATTCCATTTCCCAAGTCGCCATCTTCTTTGTCTTTTACTTTTATTTCGTAATCAAACGATTTGTTTGCGGCAAAAAATGTCTTATTCGCTTTTGGCATTTCAAGGCTCAAAACTGGCGGCTCATTACCGGCAGTCAGTTCCATCGATTGAGTGCTTATCCCACCTTTTCCATCATTTACTGTTAAAACAGCTTTGTAAGTACCTGGTTTTGAAAGTGTTAGATTTGCATCTGGTGTGTTGATTATTTTCACAAAACCAGTTTTTGAAGTAATTTTCCACGAATATTTCAGAGCATCTTTATCCGCATCAAATGTGCCTTTTGAGGTCAATTTTACATTAAATGGTGTTGAGCCACCCATTTGATTAGCAGCCAGTTGCACTTGTGGTTTACGATTGCCACCGTTGTATTCGATACGAATCAGGCGGGCGTCGTCATTAGCCGTGAACCAACCAGAGCCGTATTCCAGCATATATAAATCGCCATTTTCGGCAAATTCCATATCCATCGGATTGCTGAATTTGTAACTTGGCATAAACCGTTCCATGGATTTATAGTTCCCATCTTGGTCCATTGTCACCGCCATTACCCAGCCCCGCATCCATTCGTAGGCAAGAAATTTCCCATCATAATATTTTGGGAAAGCTCTAGTTGCTGTAGCAAATTCGGCTTTATTATAAACTGGGCCAGCCATAGGGTTGCAACCCCCAGCACCCAATAGTGGAAATTCAGCACTATTACCATATTCATACCAAATCATTGCACCTTTTGCCTCAGGTAATTGAACCAAACCTGTATTGTTTGGCGAAGTATTCATGGGCTTCATATATTCCCACTTATCACCCGCTTTGTTGGTTTCGAAATTAAATTTTGCATAAGCTTTGTTGTCTCCCACAAAATGTGGCCAGCCATAATTACCCGCTGCCGGTGCTTGGCCAAACTCACAAGTACCTCCAGGGCCACGTATCGGATCTGGTTTTGATGCATCAGGGCCAACATCGCCCCAATATAATTTGCCAGTTTTTTGGTCAACCGAAATTCTGTATGGATTTCGATGTCCCATTGTGTAGATTTCTGGACGAGTTTTGGCTGTTCCTTTTGCGAAAAGATTACCTTCTGGAATGGTATAAGTTCCGTCAGTTTGTGGCTTTATTCTGATAATTTTACCACGCAAATCGTTTGTATTGGCCGCTGATTTTTGTGCATCCCAAGGGCTTCTGCCTGGTCGCTCATCACTTGGGCTAAAGCCATTTGAGGCATGAGGATTGGTATTGTCGCCTGTTGAAAGGAACAAATTTCCTGCTTTATCCCAAGCAATTGAACCGCCCGTATGGCAGCATTCTTCACGTTGGGTTTCAACTTTTAGCATTTCTTTTTCAGAGTCTAAAAGAATTTCATCGCCTTTCATGGTGAATCTTGAAAGCACATTATAAGAGCCTTTTGTCGAAGAATAAAATAGATAAATCCATTTATTTTGGGCAAAATTTGGATCTTTATTTAAGCCCAGAAGGCCGTCTTCGGCAACAGACTCTTTACCTTCTTTATTCTTATACTTCAAACTTACTGGAAAATTCGCAATTGTTCTAAGCGTTTTGGTTTTAGTATTATAAAGCCTAATTTCCCCTTTTCGTTGAATGAAAAGTATACGGTCTTTGTCCAATAAAGTTAGCTCAACTGGCTCATCCAATTTTTCTTCCAAAATCACTTTTGTGAAACGATTTTCTTCAGGTTTTGACTTTGAAAAATCTAAAGGTTTTGGAGAATCGCCACCAGCTGTATATTTGATACCGGCGTATAAATGATTTAGGAAAAGCGGCTCTAAAAAAGTCTCATCAGTATGGCCCATTGCGGTGTAAAATGAACGACCGCCGTCAAATTCCTGATACCAACTCATCGGGTGATAATCAGGGTTTTTGCCACCGATATAGGTTTTTTCATCAATTGTAAGCACTACATTTATTTTTGGCGAAATATTTCTGAAACTGTAAAACTCGTCAGATCGCTCAAAAGTATCTGGCATTCCAGCGGTAAATTCATTTTTTTGAGTTACAGAATATTTGCCTTTTTGCACATTGCTAGGCGTGGAAGGGTGATCCAAAAACCAAGCACCGGCCAATTGATTGTACCAAGGCCATTCATACTCGGTATCGGTTGCGGCATGAATACCTACATAACCACCACCGGCCTGAATGTAGCGCTCAAAAGAGGTTTGTTGCTCATTATTAAGCACATCGCCTGTCGTATTTAGAAAAATGACTGTGCTGAATTTCTTAAGATTTTGTTCGGTAAATTGGTTAGCATCTTCTGTGAAACTCACTGAAAAACCTTTTTCCTTGGCCATTTTTGTAAGGGCTGGTTTACCAGCTTCAATGGATTGGTGCCTGAATCCTCCCGTTTTACTAAATACCAATACGTTTGTCTTGGCTACTGGGGTTATTTTGGTTTGTGCAAATGACAATTGTATGGTCAATATTAGAGCCAACAATCTTGAATAATTGATAAGTTTTTTTGATGTTATCATAGGTGTTTTGAAAATTTCATAGCAAATGTAAAAAAAGATTTTTTATTATCTAAAAAAAAGACAATAAATTTTATTTTTATTTTATATTTGAATAATTATAATTTATAGACGGTAGATTTAACTGATAAATCATAATTTAACCCATAAAAATAAATCTGAACAATGAAATTATTTAATGAACTCAACTTTATTCATCAGCTTTCTATAGACTGTGTAATTTTTGGATATAAGGATGCAGCATTAAAGGTGTTAGTCCCAAAATTAGATTTGAAAGCAAATCTTTGGGCTTTACCAGGGGGCTTTATCAAACAGGAAGAAGGAATTGATAGGGCAGCACTCAGAATTTTGGAAGAAAGAACAGGCTTAAAAGACATCTATTTAGATCAATTTAGAGTTTTTGGTGAACCCAAGCGTATCAACAATGAAGTTTTTGACGAGATTAATACCATGAAGGACCAATTAATTGAAAAAAGAATTTTGGATAAGGAAAGCATCAATTGGCTTAATAAAAGATTTGTTTCCATTGGTTATTATGCATTGGTTGATATTGACAAAGTGCATCCTAAAAGCACAGATTTTGATGAATCAATTGAATGGTACAACATCAAAAATCTGCCAAAACTCATTATGGATCACAATGAAATGGTCTTTTATGCTTTGGAGGCCCTTCGTCAGAATCTTGACAATAAACTCATCGGCTTCAATCTACTTCCCGAAACCTTTACCATGAAAGAAGTTCAGGAACTTTATGAAGCGGTGTATGACAAGCCTTTTGCAAGAAATAATTTCCAGAAAAAAATTCTCGACTTAAATGTATTAGAACGTTTAGAAAAAAAATTCACTGGCGCAGCCAACAAAGCACCTTATCTATACCGATTTAAAAAAGGACCTTATAAATAAAAAAATCTATTTCTGTTTTTTCTTGATAATTTTTTGCCAGCCTTTCAAAGATTGGCTTACAGAGCGAGCTACTTTTGGATCATCGGTAACATACCAATCCAGCTCCTTATAAGTAGTGGTATTGTCATTCGAATTATTATAAAACACCAATGATTTTACGACTGGGTATTTGACTGGTAAGGAATCCAGCGCTTGTTTGTACCAAGCAGCTCTGTCACCCCCTACTTCTAGTGATCCAAATTCTGTTATCATCATTGGTTTATTGTACAATGACAGATTGGCATAGCACTTGCTAAATATTTCGTTGAACGACCACCACTGGCTCCATGGAGCTGCTGTGCCATAATTGAGTGTTCCTATTCCTATCCAATCGACATATTCATGGCCAGGATAATATTGCTCATAGCCAATGTAAGCTGGGTGAGGCGACCATATCCAAATGGCATTATTTGTACCTGCATTTCTAAATCTTTGGAAAATATGCCTCCAGGCAGCAATAAAATCTTCAGGTTTGTTATTTTGCGGACCCCAAGGATAGCGATAAGGATCGTTCATTTCATGACCCAATCTCAAAAAAAATGGGGCATTAAATTCCTTCGCATCTTTAGCCCACTTATCAATATAAGCATCGTAAATACCATCCGCAATAGCCTTCATTCCATTCCGATTGATTTTATCGCCCTTTTCTGTTCTAGGAAATTGCTCAATATTAAAATCATTCAACCAAGGCTCCCAAGTAATCATTGGAATGGAGCCCAAATCATAAATAGCCTGGGATCTTAACAAGGGAAAAACTTGCTCTTTCTTACTTCCCCAGGCCGTATAAAATTGAATAATAGGTAATTTCACTCCCAAAGTATCTTCCAGTTCTACCACTTTCTCATAAGATTCGGCAGTGTTATTATCATAGGCCCCCACAAATACCGTATCTGGATTATTTAAAAGGATTCTATTGTTTCTGTATCGATCAAACCATTTTAAAGAGGCTGATCGTTCCTCCCTAATCGTGCCGCCTACTACTCTTTTTTCAAATTTAGAAACACCATTATCCAATGATTGAAATAAATCTTGTAAGGGACCTTTGCTTTTATCTCCAACAAACAATATCAAAATAAATATGATTATGCCAAAGAGTAATACTAGCAATACTAGTGATGTTCTTTTTATGGTCGATTTCATTCGAATATTATTTTTAATTTAAATTACTCTTACATTAAGTATTTTTATTAATGCTTGACCCAACTATTTTATCCAAATCTATTTTAGACCAAGGGTCCTCATTTATAATTTTTCTAGACTGCCAAGCCGCATAAATACCCCCAAATGATAATAAAAATGGAACGATAGCGAAAGCAACCATCCCCCAGATATCTGGACTGCTCAATGAAAGCCTAGCTTCTGGTGTAAAAAATAGCCTACTGACTAATACATAGGTAAGGGTAATTATAAAAAGAAAAACATGAAAAATAAGCGGTCGGGCAAATACCGAAAAGATGGGTACAGCTTTTTTTTCAGTAGGAATATATGGCAGGTCTGCATTCTTAAGTGAAAGGATAAATCCACGAAAAAAAATGGGCCAACAAGCAAACTTTAATATCATTCCCCTCCAATGAAGCCCTCTTTCATTCTCCCGATCACAAACCCAAATTTGTACATATAAATAAATCAAAAGGCTTAACAATCCAACAGGTAACCAGTTGATTAGGAATTCACTAAAATCCATATTGGCAGGTTGCCATCCAAACAAAAAATATAAAAATGGAATGAGCAAGAACAAAAACATGGTGATCCCTGAAAAATAATAAGTTCCAATTGTCAGATAGGATAAGCGTTGCCAAAATGTGAGATTTTTCCAGTGCTCAGGCAATTCGGCAAACAAAACTTCATGAACACCCCTCGCCCATTTCAATTGTTGTTTGCAAAAGGACCCGAAATCTTCAGGTACTAATCCCCTGCTAACAATAATTGGACTATAAATTGATTTCCATTTTTTGGCATGAATCCGGATGGCAGTGACCAGATCTTCGGCCAATCCTACTCCGTGTCCACCAATACTTTCCAAAGCTGTACGTCTGAAAGTACAATTGGCCCCGATTGCAACGGCACAATTATGCCCTTGCATGGCCATTTGGGTGGGTCCATAAAATCCATAAGTTTGTTCTGCTGCGGCTTTTGCAGTAAACGACTTGTATTGATTATAATATGCTTGTGAAACCTGCACATAACCCACTTGCTCGTCCGCAAAATACCCAAGTACTTCATCAAAAAAATTGGGAAAAGGAATATGATCTGGATCCAACACTAAAATAAAATCCTCAGAGGTTTGTGCTAAGGCCGCATTAATCTTGCCAGCCTTAGCTCCTTGCAATCCCACCAATTCTAGCCATACTGCCCCATATTTTTCTGCTATAGCTCTGAATCTACCATCTTGGGTATCGTCTAATAAATAGGTAGTATGTGGGTAAGTTATTCGTGAACAAGCCTCCAATGTTTTTACAAACATGCTCAAAGGCTCACCAGGGGAGCTGGTTGTAAAAATGGCTACTGATAAATCGGAATCGGGTGGCCGTTTTGCAGGCTTTGAAATACCTAAATAGGAGATCCAAAGAATGATCGTGCGCAATATTCCCCACCAAAAAATACAGGAAAGAATAATGAATAATGTAATTGAGGCCACATGTTCTTCTTTAAACCACCAATCAAATAGCCTTAAAATGCTTATGCCACCAGCCACGATTAATATAGCTAGACCCATTTTTTTGAATGTGCTAGAAGCTATACTCTCTCGAAACTCCCAAAGGTTCGATTTATTTTTTCTTTTCATTGATTAAAGCATATTTCAAACCCACTGAGCTTTTACTAAGTGTATAAAATAATAATCGATTGTATTCGTATAATCCACTTAAAGCTAAACGATCCGAAAGCTTTATTTTGATTTCCGTTTGAAAGTTCATTGGAGAGTAGGATTGTTTATAATAGCTTTTAATGATACTATAACTATTTCCTTGATTTTTGGAAAACAACAATTGTGGATTGTCGGCATTAGCAAAAACTCCGATATTGTTGTTTGAAGTAATTAATATTCTTTTTGAAAGTTGAATCTCAAACGAAACCAAAAGTGAATTTATTATTTGATTATTGGGGGTGAAATATGGCTTATAATACCCCTTTATCAAATCTCCAGGGGTATTAGTGCCAATAATTTGATTGATTGGATTGATAGAAATGAAGGTATTATTGACGGAGTTGGCATAGCTGAAAACAAAACCTCCCTTCAATTTAACATACTTTTTGTGTAAAATAGGAGCCAAAGCCCATGCGTAAGCGGTTTGTATTTGGTTATTATCCTCAAATTGTTGCAATTCATAGGCTGCTTTTGCTAGCCATCTATCATTTTTGTTTAGGTGAATGGCTAAACTGGAAAGTTGTTGCATGACAGGTATTGATACACTAGAGGTGGTATATTGATAGGGTATTTTTTCCGTACCGATATTGATAAAAATAGATTTGGTTATTTTCTGATTAACAGAAATAGCCGTTGTAATAAGGGATTTCGATTCAGCTGGGTGGTTAAAAAGGCCTGCTTTGAATCCGAGTGAAAATCCAGAATACCCAAGAAATATTTTATTACCAAGCTGCATCCATAAAGAATTATTGTTACCATCAGTTGAATTAAACCTGTTTCCATTCACTTGAAAGGTAGGAGAAAATAGCCATGATTGATACCAACCTGCCTCCGCTTGAATGCCTGCTCTTTCTAAAGGTTGGCTATCAGAGGCAAAATCTCCATTCAATTTTAAGGTAGGTGTGCACACTAAGTTTATTTCATTTAAAATAGCCAAAGCCATTGGGTTATTGGGGAATGGAATTAATACAATCATTAACTTCTCTCTAGCTTTTTTTAAATGGCCTTTCCAATAATTAATATTTGCCAACAGAATATTCGCTTCTGGGTTTTGTGGATCTGTCAATAAGTACTCATTCAATACGAGCTCAGCTTTGGGTAATTTATTTAATTCATAGAGCATTCTGCCAAAATCAAGTTTCACAATAGATATCTCAGGAAACGCCTCAATAGTGTATTCAAACACCTCGATTGATCTAGAAAATTCATTCATCCAATACAATACCTGTGCATGTAATCGTAGTGCATTGATATTTTGATTATTATTCGTGTATTCTGTCAGTAACTTGTCGGCCTCGATAAAGTTTTTTTGATAGGCTTTTGAACGAGCATACTCCACGGTATCCTTGATTGAAGGGATTTGGGCCACACTTTTATAAACAAATGCTAACAATAAGAACAGATTAATGCATTTTTTTTTGTGCATATAATTGTTTTTTTTAAGGTCAGGGGAAATAGCAAAAAACTAAGTGTGATGTAGAAACGCTATAAAATTAACTCAAATTGTTATTCTACAAGACTTTCATTGTATAAAAAATCTATTGTTCTAGTTGATTAAATAAATCTCAATTTTGTTTCTTTTGGTTTCTTCTAAATAAGTCTCAGTTACGTTTAAATGAAAACCCTTCATAGATAAAATATTTACCCCTGCAGGGCATGCTTTTGAAAGTAATTTATTCAAATAGTCATCTTAGTAAAGTATAAACAAAAGGCGAGTTGATAACGGAATGTGATAGGTTTATTGTCATTTTTTAAATAAATAATACCATATTCTATACTTTTGAATAGAAATTTTATTATTTTTATAAATCGGTTTTTTTAAGCTCGATATTCAAACAATTTATTTAATCCTATAAAAAAATCTTTATGAAAAGCAAAGTTTACAAAATTTGCGTAACATTTCTGTTTCTACTATTGGGCGCTATGCAATTGCAGGCTCAGGATCGAAAAGTTACGGGAAAAGTTGCAGGAAACGATGGATCGGGTATTCCTGGAGCAACA
>JAZKGO010000052.1:4126-5647 GCA_040385875.1 Bacteroidota bacterium | reverse complement strand
TTGAGGGCAAAGATGTAAAAGCCGATTGGCAGAAAATGGAACGTTGGATTGAAGATCAAATCGACCCCAAAAATGATAAGATTATTGCCGTGGGCACAGGAGGAAATATTAATAAACTATTCAATATTTCTATTGAAAAATTGAGCGAAAACTCCATGTCGATTACTGAACTATTACGACTACAAAAATTTGTAGCTAGCTATAGTTTAGCCGATCGGATTAATAAGCTTCGCCTCAATGCCGACCGTGCCGATGTAATAGTACCCGCTGCCCAAATTTATCTTTCGGCCATGCAAAAAGCAGGTGCTACCGAAATAATAGTACCTGATTTGGGCTTAAAAGACGGTATGATAAAAATGATTTATGAAAGAATGTTGGCAAGAAAACGGTGAAATATAAATTCCATTGATTGAGAGTACTATTAAAATTTGTCAATTATCACTTTTCAAAATGATGGATAAAGGATAGATAGTTTATTGAAAAAAGCTAAATTGTAATTCAATTCATTTTGCATAATATGCGATTACTTAAAATCAATTGGCTTTTATTGATTTCAATACCAATAGTTGGGCTTATTTCATGCATGAAATGGGGACAGAAAGAAATAAGCTATAATGAGGAAATCAGGCCTATTTTTAACAAAAAATGTATAGTTTGCCATGGTGGTGTTCGAAAAAACGGAAACTTCAGTTTGCTTTTTAGAGAAGAAGCTTTAGCCAAAGCCAAATCAGGAAAATACGCCATAATACCTTTTGAATCAGATAAATCCGAATTAGTAAAAAGACTGAAAAGCCACGATTTGGAGCAAAGAATGCCCAAAGATAAAGAACCACTTTCATCGGATGAAATCGCAAAAATAGTCAAATGGATTGACCAAGGGGCAGAATGGGAGGATCATTGGGCTTATATTAAACCTGACAAATCCATCAAACCGCCTGAAGCTGGAAAAGATTGGGCAGAAAATGGAATCGACAATTTTATTTATGATAGACTGGCCAAAGAAGGATTAAAACCTTCAGAAGAAGCTGACAAACAAGATCTTTTCAGGAGACTAAACCTCGATTTGGTTGGCCTACCCCCTACTTTTGAAGCCACTCAGCAGTTCATCAATGACAAGTCGGCCAATGCTTACGAAAATCAAGTAGATAAACTGATACAGTCGCCCGCTTTTGGCGAACGTTGGGCGGCTATGTGGCTGGATTTAGCTCGCTACGCCGACTCTAAAGGTTACGAAAAGGACCTCGACCGAAGCATTTGGCAATATCGAGATTGGGTGATTAAAGCATTCAATAATGACATGCCTTTTGATCAATTTACGATTCAACAGCTGGCTGGAGACTTACTGCCAAATGATATCAACAATCCAAAAACCGTTGAAAGTCAACTGATTGCGACTGCTTTTCATCGAAATACGATGGCCAATGACGAAGGGGGCACCAATGATGAAGAGTTTCGGAATGCCTCAATCATTGATAGAGTAGCCACTACAATGGAAGTATGGCAAGGCACCACAATGGCTTG
>JAZKGO010000052.1:0-4026 GCA_040385875.1 Bacteroidota bacterium | reverse complement strand
GAAACGCATTGTAGCGAAGAAACGGTGAATCTGGCTTGGTATTCATGGAAAGGCTATACCAATTCTGTTGGTAAAGTACTTCCTACCAATGGAATACATGATGTCTATTTAGTTTACCGAAAAGGCAAGAACTTTTGGACTGACCTTATCCATTTGGATTGGATGGAGCTAAATACCAACCACTCAATACGACAAAAATTACCCAATTCAATTCGTGATTCAATACAAGTACTCGCTGATATTGAGGCTTTTACGATTCCAGTAATGATGGATAGACCTTCCAATAAAGCTAGAAAAACAAATGTATTTATCCGTGGCAATTGGACTGATAAAGGGAAAGAAGTAACGGCTAATATGCCGAAATCGCTGCCAAAATTGAGTGGCAAAGCAACCAATAATAGGTTAGATTTAGGCCAATGGATCGTTTCGGAAAATAATCCACTGACGGCAAGAGTAATTGTAAATCGATTTTGGGAACAAATATTTGGAATTGGAATTGTGGAAACTTTGGAAGATTTTGGTACTATGGGGGCCAAACAGACCCATCCTGAATTGTTGGATTGGTTGGCGGTAAAATTCCAAAACGAGCAAAAATGGAGCGCCAAGAAACTTCTGAAAATGATGGTAATGTCAGCCACTTATCGGCAGTCAGCTAATTTAACAAAGCAGTTAAAAGAAAAAGACCCAAGAAATCTATTACTTGCCCGTGGACCAAGAATGAGGCTCAGTTCTGAACAAATAAGAGACCAAGCGATGCAAGTTTGTGGCCTTTTGAACAATGAAATGTATGGCCCAAGCGTAAAACCACCTAACCCAACTGATGAGAATTGGCGTAAGGAAAAAGATAAAAATTTGTATAGAAGAGCTATTTATACCTATTGGAGGCGCACCAATCCTTATCCTTCCATGATTACTTTCGACAGCCCACAAAGGAATGTTTGCACTTCGAGGCGGATACGTACCAACACACCTCTACAAGCGCTCACTACTTTGAACGATACAGTCTATTATGCTGCTGCTGAAAATATTGCCAATAAGATTTTAAAAAAGAAAAATAAAAATTTGGAAAGTAATATCGAACTAGCCCATCAAATTATTTTTCAAAAACCGGTAAATAGTGCAAAGAAGGAGGTCTTAATTGAGTTTTATAATGAAACATTGGCCGATTTGAAAAAGAAAAAAAAGAAAAACGTAGAGTTTCTTTCTTATACTTTATTAGCGAATACTTTGATGAATACTGATGAGTTTTTAACAAAATAATGACCTTTTTATCGCACAGAGACGCAGAGTTCACGGAGATAAAATAAAAATTTTTCGTCCATTTTCAGGCTCAGTGAGACAAAAAAAAGAGAGAAATCCCAGAGAGACTTAGAGATGGATTAAAAATTCTCCGTGTATCTCTCTGGCTTCATGAGACAAAATATTAATATGATACGACAATCCATTTCAGAAGAAGCTTTTTTTGAAAAAGCAAAGTACAACACCCGAAGGCATTTTTTAAAACAATGCACTTCTGGGCTTGGTGGCTTGGCAATGGGCTCAATATTAGGTAGTTGTGACTTAAATTCGCTTCAAAATTCTGTCAATGAAAATCCCTTTGCAGTAAACCCAACCCCATTCAATGCCAAGGCTAAAAATATTATATTCCTCCATATGGAAGGGGCACCCTCTCAATTGGAATTGTTTGATTATAAACCTGAATTAGCCAAGTTGGATGGTCAACTTTGTCCGCAATCGCTATTAGAAGGTAAAAAGTTTGCATTTATTAAAGGTACTCCCAAAATGTTGGGCCCACAGGCGAGTTTTATACAATATGGCCAATCAGGCGCCTGGTTTTCAGACTATTTTGAACATTTGAATACGCTGGCCGATGAACTCACCTTTCTCAAAGCTATGCATACAGACGAGTTTAATCATGCTCCAGCGCAGCTATTTATGCATACTGGGAGCGCACGAGTTGGAAGGCCTAGTTTGGGATCTTGGATTACTTATGGCTTGGGTTCAGAAAATCAGAATTTGCCCGCTTATATGGTGTTAGTGTCCGGTTCTGAGCCGAGTGCAGGTAAATATTTATGGGGAAATGGCTTTCTTCCTTCTGTTTATCAAGGGGTACAATGCCGATCAAAAGGTGACCCAGTTTTGTATATTAACAATCCAGCAGATATTGATAGCCATTTACGCAAAAAATCGATTGAAACCATTAATAAAATCAATGAACTTACTTATGAGGAAATTGGTGACCCTGAAACACTTACCAGAATTTCACAATATGAAATGGCTTTTAGGATGCAAACGGAGGTACCAGAAACGATGGACATTTCCACAGAACCTGCTCATATTCATGAAATGTATGGAACGCAAATTGGTAAAGCCTCTTTTGCCAATAACTGTTTATTGGCCAGAAAATTAATTGAAAAAGGGGTAAGAGTAGTACAACTTTTTGATCGACGTTGGGACAATCATGGTACCGATGCGGGTTCAGGAGTGGATATTGGCCTCAGAAACAATGTAAAATATATTGACAAAGCATTAACAGCTTTAATCAATGACTTGAAGCAGAGAGGCTTACTGGATGAAACATTGATTGTTTGGGGAGGTGAATTTGGTCGCACACCGATGATGGAAAACCGTGCAGGCGATAATAATACACCTCTAAAAGGCCGTGACCATCATGTGGATGCATTCACCATGTTTATGGCAGGTGCGGGCCTTCGTAAAGGGTATTCGCATGGTGAAACAGATGAAATTGGATATTATGGAATCAAAGGAAAAACACATATTCACGACCTCCAAGCCACAATCATGCACCTAATGGGCTTCAATCACGAGCAGTTTACCTATCCATTTCAGGGAAGGAATTTCAGACTAACCGATACAAGTGGAAAAGTGATTAAGGAGGTTTTGGCTTAATTTTCATCTGTTACTTTTTCAATTCCTGTTTATTATTACTTTTCTACAATTATTATACTTTTCCAAAGCCATGCAAAAACCTTTTTTAACTTTCAAATCATTCTATTTCTCAGCATTTTTCTTGCTCTATCTTGTTTCCCTCAAATCTTATTCTCAAAATGAATTTGTTTATGGAGATGCGCTGCCAGATGCTCCAGAATTGGCCGCTCGTGGCAAATATAAAGTAGGCGTAAGAACATTAGATTTTGTAAATAAAGACCAAATTGACGTTTTAAATGCTAAAAATGCGATTGCACCATTGTATGATCGCCCTTTAAAAATAGAAGTTTGGTATCCCGCAGAGCTAAAATCAAATGAAATTGAATCAACGGTTTACAGCGATTATTTGGGATCACCAAGCGACCCTAAACGGCCACTTATTCCGTTTACTTTTAATGGAAGAGCGGCCCGAAATGCCAAACCGAATATCTCAGAAGGCAAATTTCCCCTATTAATTGTTTCGCATGGCTACACAGGTTCCAGAGTTTTGATGACTTATTTAACTGAAAATCTGGCCTCAAAAGGATATGTGGTGGTGGCAATTGACCATTTCGAGTCAACACATGCCGATGCAAAAGGTTTTCCAAGCACATTATTGAATCGAGCTAAAGATATATTGTTTGTATTGAATGAAATATCGAACATATCAAAAGCTGAATCCAAATCATTTTTGTCGAACATTACGGATTCCGATAATACCGCTTTAATCGGCTACTCGATGGGTGGTTTTGGCGTGTTAAATGCTGCAGGCGCAGGTTATAGCGAGCAAATGATTAAAACCTTTGGTAGCTTAACGGGCGGCAGCAAAGCAATTGAAAGCCGAGTTGCAGGCAATGCCGAATATAAAAATTCGATGGATTCTCGCATCAAAGCGGTTGTTGCATTTGCACCGTGGGGCATGGAGCGTGGCGTATGGGACGCCGAAGGATTGAAAGGATTAACTGTACCCACTTTTTTTGTGGCTGGCAATTTGGATGATGTTTCAGGGTATGAAAAAGGCATAAAGGCAATTTTTAATGGTGCTGTCAATGCCGACAGATATTTACTTACTTATATCAATGCCCGACATAATATAGC
>JAZKGO010000051.1:39171-48005 GCA_040385875.1 Bacteroidota bacterium | reverse complement strand
AAGCCTATTTTTGGCTATCGTGCCATGATTTTCTCCATGATAGGTATTGCATTTTTGGCATTCATAGTTTGGGCTCACCATATGTTTATCACAGGAATGAACCCATTCTTGGGTTCAGTATTTATGTTCTTAACCCTTATTATTGCAGTTCCATCAGCGGTAAAGGCTTTTAACTATATTACTACACTTTGGAAGGGTAATATTGTGTTCACTCCCGCTATGTTGTTCTCAATTGGTCTTGTTTCGCTATTTATCTCTGGTGGTTTAACAGGTATTATTTTGGGCAACTCAGCATTGGATATTCAATTACATGATACCTATTTTGTGGTGGCTCACTTCCATTTAGTAATGGGAGCGGCATCATTCTTTGGATTTGTGGCTGGGGTATACCACTGGTTTCCAAAAATGTTTGGTAGAATGATGAATGCTAGATTAGGATATATCCACTTCTGGCTTACTTTTGCAGGTATCTACTTGGTGTTCTTTCCAATGCATTATATTGGTATTGCTGGTTTCCCAAGAAGGTATTATGCTTTCACAGCTGTGAATGGTTTTGAAGAATTCACCGATATGAATAAGTTTATTTCGATTGCTGCTGCAATTACATTTGCCTCTCAAGCGATATTTGCCTATAACTTTATTTATTCAATATTCAAAGGGAAAGTGGCCCCTCAAAATCCATGGAAATCAAACACTTTGGAATGGACTACTCCTGTGAATCCTGAGCACGGTAACTGGCCAGGCGATATTCCGGCTGTTTATCGTTGGCCATATGATTATAGTAAGCCAGGCGCTTCTGATGATTTTATACCGCAAAATATACCCTACTCAGCAACTCCCGAATCAAATCTACCCCATGAAAATGAGGAGATAGCCAAAGAAAAGGAGATTGATAGTCTCTTACCCTATCAAAATGAATCTTATATAGGTCGTTAGAATATTTTTGTAAAGGAAAATCAAAAAGATTTTCCTTTACTTTTTACATTTAAGATCAAAATAACGGATGAGTTTCCAAAAATTTGGAGTCATTACAATCATAGCGGTTTACTTATTAATTTTTGTAGGAGGGGTTGTAAGAAGCACTGGTTCAGGAATGGGTTGCCCTGATTGGCCCAAATGTTTTGGAAAGTGGGTACCTCCTACCAATATTGATCAACTTCCTCTAAATTATCAAGAAATTTATGGCGCCAAACTTAAAGGAGAGGTAGTATTTAATCCTGTGAAAACATGGATTGAATATTTGAATAGACTTTTGGGGGCCTTGATAGGATTATTTGTTTTTGGAACTTTTCTTCTCTCAATAAAATTTTCAAAAACTGACAAGTCAATAACTTTGTGGAGCGCTACAGCAGTTCTACTGACAGGTATACAAGGTTGGATTGGGTCAAAGGTGGTATCTTCGGAGCTGGCTACTTATATGGTTAGTATTCATATGATTATCGCTATTGTTATCGTGTCAATTTTGATTTTTGTATTATTTAAGAGTAATTTCTTGAAAAACAACAATACAAAATTGGCCCAAAATGGCAATAAAAAGCTAATCTGGTCAGTTTTCATAGTTACCTTGCTACAAGTGCTTTTGGGCACTCAAGTTAGAGAGAAAATAGATATTGTAGCGAAATTATTAGGAGAAGGATTAAGAAATAATTGGGTCGAAAATGTTGGTTTTATGTTTATAGTTCATAGATCATTCTCAATTATTGTACTTCTTTTACATATTGCACTGTTTTCGCATATTAGAAAAATTACCGAAAAGGATTCGATAATCTGGAAAATAAATAATTGGTTGGTATTAATTATTCTATTTGAAATTTTGACAGGTGTTACCTTAAATTATTTAGGCTTTCCAGCTTTTATTCAACCATTACATTTAACATTAGCAACTATTTCGTTAGGCATTCAGAGCTTATTAATATTTGAATTCTATTCAAAAAATGAAATTAAAACTAGTTTTACAAAATAGAAATGCAAGCAGTATCAATTGAAAATAATTCAAATCAGATTACCATGAAATTGAGAGCATACTTTGAGCTTTTAAAATTCCGGTTATCAGCTTTGGTGACATTTTCAGGCACTTTTGGGTATTATTTGGGTTTGCAAAACCAAGTTGATTGGTTGAAACTATCCATATTTGCATTGGCTGCATTTTGTCTTACTGGCTCTTCAAATATTGTAAATCAAATTAAAGAAGTGGAGTTTGATGCAATAATGAAGCGAACCAAGGGTCGTCCATTACCGACCAAAAGATTGACGGTGAATGAAGCAGGGATATTTTCCCTAATTCTTTTCCTATTTTCCATCTCACTGTTATTTTTTGTATTCAATTATCGTGCGGCTCTTTTAGCAATTTTGTCGTTCCTTTTATACAGTTTTGTCTATACTCCATTAAAAAGGGTCGGGCCAATATCTGTTTTTGTGGGGGCTTTCCCTGGGGCCTTCCCACCGATGATTGGTTGGGTTGCGGCTACAGGTTTTTTTGGTTTAGAACCTGGAATCTTATTTGCAATTCAATTTTTCTGGCAATTTCCTCATTTTTGGGCCATTGCATGGGTAGGTGATGAAGATTATACCGCTGCAGGTTTCAAAATGTTACCTAATGGTGGCAAAAAAGACCTACAAACTGCCGTTACACTAATGATTTATACCATATTTTTGGTGCCATTAGGATTTGTACCATATTTATTAGGCATGACTGGCTTCAATTCGGCAATTGTAGCGGTTACATGTGGAATATTATTCCTTTGCCAAACATTTTATTTAATGAAAAATACCTCAGACAAGGCTGCATTAATGATTATGTTTGGTTCCTTTTTGTATTTACCCATTGTTCAAATTGCTTATTTATTAGATAAAATTTAGTTATGGAAATTCAAAATAGTGAGGCTGTTGGAGATTTAAGACAAAATCTTTCTATGAATCCAAAGAAATTTCTTCTTTGGCTGGGCATAGTAAGTATCATAATGATGTTTGCTGCTTTTACTTCTGCTTATTTGGTAAGAAGGGCGGAAGGAAATTGGTTAGAATTTGAAATACCTAAAATATTTACTTACAGTACAATAGTTTTAGTTTTAAGCAGTATTTCAATGCATCTTGCTTATTGGGCATCAAAAAAAGACCGCTTTTTACTACTTCGTTTAGCAATTTCTATTACTTTTGTACTAGGAATTATATTTTTAGTCATGCAGGTTTTGGGTTGGGGCGAATTGACAAGAAATAATGTATTTTTGGTGGGTAATCCCTCTGGTTCGTTTTTTTATGTATTGAGCGGACTACACGGATTGCATATAATTTCTGCTCTTTTAGTGTTAATTTTTGCCATGGTGGCTTCATTCCAACTGAAAATTCACGCTAAAAGATTAAATCAAATTGAGATGTGTGTAACCTATTGGCATTTTCTTGATTTATTATGGTTGTATTTATTTATCTTTTTGTTGTATAATAACTAACTATTACAAAATGTCTGATTACGCACCTTCGGCTAATGTACCCTCAAGATTCACCTGGTGGGGAGGCTCTGAGCCGTTAAAAGCCAGCTATGGCAAATTGATGATGTGGTTTTTCCTATTGTCAGATACTTTTACTTTTTCAGCTTTATTGGTTACTTACGGAATGATTCGTTTTAGCCAACCAGCTTTTCCAGGAGCTCATGATGATTTCTACTTTGCAACCACCCACTGGCCTATTCCTGACAAAGTATTTGAAGCCGTTCCGTTTTTACATGGTGTATCATTACCATTAGTATTTGTGGGAATCATGACATTTATTTTGATTTTCAGTTCGGTAACAATGGTATTAGCAGTAGAAGCTGGCCATAGAAAAGATAAAGCAGCAGTTGAAAAATGGATGTTATGGACTATTTTGGGAGGCTTTACTTTCTTGGGCTCTCAGGCTTGGGAATGGACTCACTTTATTCATGGCCCTGAGCTTTCAGTTGCCGCTAAAGATTTAATAACTGGCCTGCCGATTGAAGGAGCCAATTTGGTAAGAAACCCTTACGGCCCACCAGCCTTTGCCGATTTATTTTTCTTTATCACAGGCTTTCATGGTACTCACGTATTTTCAGGAGTAATATTGAACGTATTAATCTTTTTTAATGCTTCTATGGGCGTTTATCAGCGAAGAGGTCATTATGAAATGGTGGAAAAAGTGGGCTTATATTGGCACTTTGTAGATTTAGTTTGGGTATTTGTATTCACCTTTTTCTATATGGTATAATCTAGTTTTTACGATAAAAAAAATATAAAATTTATGTCACATTCTCATAGTTCAAACCACGAAACAGTAGAAGGAGTAATTGCTCCACCTCAAACAAAAGTCATTTGGCGTACATTTATCATACTTTTGATTGCCACTTGTGTTGAATTTGCTATCGCTTTTGGCTTACCGCCTGAGATGAAATATACAAGAATTTCGATCTTTGTTGTTTTGACAATTTTTAAAGCATTCTATATTGTGGGCGAGTTTATGCATTTAAAGCATGAGGTAAAGTCACTGATCTGGATGATTATTGTTCCAACTGGCTTTATTGTTTGGCTTTTAATAGCCCTAGTATACGAAGGGGGTCATCATCCAAGAGAGATTTTCTAATTGCTTATTAATCAATGAGTTGATTATATTTAAGCTTCGAATTTTGTGATTTAATAAACATATGCAACGATTTGTGAAGGCCGGAATACTAATAGCAACATTAGTGGTTCCGGCTTTAATTTTTTTATTTTTGAAGTTCTTTGGGCAAAATCATTTTGTTTTGCCAAGATATATTCCATTAATTGATTCAGCAACTAATCAGCCGATTCTTAAAAAAATTGAAAACCCGAAGTTCGATCAACCGGCCTTTGATACCGTTTTTCATACCATACCCCAATTTTCTTTTGTTGATCAGGACAACAAAATTTTCACAGACGAGAAAACGAAAGGAAAAATATATGTAGCCAACTTTATTTTCACGAGATGTGGCCTTATTTGCCCCAAAGTAACGAATCAGTTGGCACGAGTTCAAGATACCTTTTTGAATAAAAGTGAAGTGATTTTTGTTTCCCATACCGTGGATCCGAGATTTGACACTCCTGAAGTTTTAAAAAAATATGCTGAAAAAAATGAAGCCATTAATGGCAAATGGTATTTCATAACTGGGGAGAAAAAGGAGCTTTATAAAATGGCTTTAAAAGGCTATTTTGTACCTATTTCTGACGCTTCGGAATATGATAAAGCAATCTCAAACCCAGATGAAGCATTTATACATTCTGAAAAAATGATTTTGGTAGACAAGGAAGGGATTATTCGTGGATTTTATGATGGAACTGACCCCAAAGAAGTGGACAGACTAATGGTAGAAATTAAAGTATTGTTGGATATTTATTCAAAAAAATGAAAGAAAGTAAAAAAACTGAAAAGCTTATTTTAGCATTAAGTATCGCAGTACCTATTTTGGTGGCGCTAGTTTTAGGCATTCGAACCAAAATAGATTTAGGGGCTTGGACAAAACAATTGACTCATTGGATTGGTTTTATTAATGGACTTACGTCATTGTTGCTAGTTGCTGGATATTTGTTTATTAAAAATAAAAATACCATTTGGCATAAAAGAATGATGTTGACAGCGTTTGCACTCGGAAGTGTATTTATAGTTTTGTATATTCTTTATCATATTTCGAATGAGAATACCTCCTCAAGTGGAATGGCAATTTTGGAGCGAAGAATTTACTTTTTTCTATTAATTTCGCATATTATATGCTCCATAGTGGTGGTGAGATTTGTTTTGCTCGCCATGTATTATGCTCTTTCCAACCAAATAGAAAGACATAAGAAAGTGGTAAAATGGACCTTCCCATTATGGTTATATGTCTCAATTACGGGTGTTGCTGTTTATCTAATGATAAGCCCTTATTATTAAAAATAAACTTCAAAAAAATGAAAAGAATCAAAATAGTTTTACCAATAATTTTGTTTTTTATACTATCAAGCTCAGTGTCATTTTCACAATGTGCCATGTGCCGCTCTGCCGTAGAAAGTACCATGAGTAATGGTCGCAATAATGCCGCCGTAGGTCTCAATACTGGTATTTTATACCTGCTGTTAGCGCCTTATTTATTAGTAGCTTCAATCGGTTATTTATGGTACAGGACTAGTTTGAAAAACAGCCGTACTAGAGCTTCGCTAGAAAATCAATTGAGGCAAGTATTGGGGAAATAGTTTCAACTATTCATTATATATAACTTGCAGCACTGTTTGACCTACCGCTTTCAAATGCTCCTTGCTTACGTTTGACAGATTGTCGTCATGTGTATGCCAAAAGCTTCCAAAACCAGATCCATCGGTTGAGATAATATCAATCATAGGTATTTTAGCAATCTCATTTACTGGTACATGGTCATCGATTGCGCTTCCACCGTTTTCGTTTTTGAAGTACTTCGAATAACCCAATTGTGCCGCCGTACTCCAAACCAATTCAACAATACTTGTTGCATTTTGCATAGAATATCCTTCTTTTTGGAAAAAAGTGTTTTTGCCTCCGACCATATCAAGTAAAATCCCATAATAAGCACTGTAATTAGGAATATGCTTATTTGCAGCCCAATATTGACTACCTAAGCACCACCATTTTGGATCGCTATTAGGAGCATTATCAGGGGCACCATTATCCTCATTATCAAAAAATACTATGTCAACTCCAATATTGGATTTTAATGGATTATTTTTGATTTGTCGAGCAATTTCTAAAGCCACAGCCACTCCTGACCCTCCATCAATGGCTCCTAAAATTGGTTTACTTTGGTCATTATCATCTTGATCAGCCATTGGACGAGTGTCCCAATGCGCCGCTAACATTATTCTTGTGGTAGCGGTTGGGTTTAATGAACCAATAATATTTCTGGAATTGCGTTTTTTGCCATCGTAAGCAGTACCCACAAAATCTTGAGTATAAACTTTTGCACCGTATTCTGTGAGTTTTTGTTTAAGCCAATCTCCGCAAGCTTTATGTTGGGGAGTAGCAGGTACTCGTGGTCCAAAGGCAACTTGTTTTTCAATAAATAGATAAGCTGAATCCTCTAAAAAAACAGGTGCTTTTTGTAGTACTGTGGTACTTTCTGCAACGCTATTATTGCTTTGGTCTTCTGAATTAAAGCCTAATTTTGTACATGACTTCAGAATAGAAGAGCTAAAAATCCATAAAACTAATATGGCTAATAGACTAAAAGCAATGATTTGATTTCTTTTCATTTTTTGGTTTTTGATTTATTTTTTTCCCTGTTTGTTAATTAATGTGATTACTTTCGTCCATAGTCCGCCGGATTCTCACCCCAATATTCTGTTTCCCATTTTAATATTTTATTGGAATAGGTATTTGAATTTAACCATACAATAGCCCTATCAACCAATTCAAATAACTCTTTATTCAACGCATTTCTTTCTAAATTAGTTTTTATTTTCTTATTCCTTACCCAAGCTATGGCAGTTATAGAATCACTATAAATCGGCAGATTTGAATCGTGTTTTTTCAATAAAGCAATGCCATGAACTAGAGCCAAAAATTCACCTAAGTTTACCGTTCCTTCTGGGAAGGGACCCATTTTGAAAATCAATTTTTTGCTTATTGTTTCTACCCCTTGGTATTCTAAAACACCGGGGTTACCCGAACAGGCTGCATCCACTGCAATACTTTCTGTGATTGGTTTTCCAATATTAGTTGGTACTTTTTTTGAAATTGAATTGATTATTTTACCATAAATATGCTTTTCAGCTTTTTCTGAAAAAGCTTTAATGGCCTCACTTTCAATATCGTATGATTTATATTTTGCATCCGCCACTCCTTTTATTTGCTCCTCCGCCAATGCCCAACTTTCATAAATACCTGGCTTTTTCCCTTGCCAAACCACATAGTATTTTTGCTTTTTTGCCATAACTTTTAACTATGAGTGATAATTTATAAGTAAGCAATTCTAGCAAAAACTCATCTCTTATAACTCCTATCTCATCACTTTTTAAACTCCTAAACTAGTTTTAAATATTTTTATGGAGATCGCTAAAAGTATTACCCCAAAAACCTTGCGTAAAATCCCCTCACCTGCCTTGCCAATTTTGCGTTCAATCCATTCACTGGTACGAATAATAAAAAAAATAACAACCAGATTCACAAAAATACCCACCAATACGTTGGCTTCCTCAAATTGAGACTTCAACGACATAATCGTGGTCATGGTTCCCGCTCCTGCGATAATTGGAAAAGCCAATGGCACATAGGGCGTTGAGACGTCGTCTTCATTGATTTCATTTTTAAAAATATTTCGCCCCAATGTCATTTCTAAACCAATTAGGAAAATTATCAATGCCCCTGCCACAGAAAACGACTTGATATCCACCCCAAAAAGGTTCAAGATAGATTTACCAATATATAAAAAACTCACCATAATCACCCCGGAAACCAAAGTGATGGAAAAAGCATCGATTTTCCCTACTTTTTTGCGCAAACTAATAATCACTGGGATGGAACCAATAATATCAATCACCGAAAAAAGTATCAACGAGACCGAAAATATCTCCTTTAGATTAAAAAAATTATTCATATCAAATAGGTTTAAATTTATTCTAAGAGAAAAAGGATTGCAGTTTCTCCATTTCTATTGTATTGATTGCGGGGAAATTGGCAATCCTAAAAGTTTCATTTTTGAACTTTCCATAACCATTGCCCAAAATTAAGCCCGATTCCATTGTCTTTTGCTTTAATCTTTCGATTTTTTCAGGTACGCCTTTTACCACTATTACGGTATCAGATTGGGTTGCAGAATTTTTAGTTAAAACCTCCCATTCTGAATTGGCCTCCAATAAATGATACCA